>JAFQDN010000042.1 GCA_017415995.1 Akkermansia sp.
AAGCATGGGAGTGGTCGGCTCGGAGGCTGCGGCCTCCTCCATCACGGCGTTCTCCTCGGAAGCCTGCTTGCGCGTAGTCTTGGCATTGGCCTTCTTCTTAGGCTTGTAGGATACGAAAGCCGCCGGAGCAGGCTTAAGGACATTAATGACAACATAGCACAGAATACCACCGCCGAGCAGCAGGAAAAGCAAGCACGACAAAATGGCAGACAGCTTGTTACGCAGGGAGGCCTTTTTGAGCTCGCGCTCTGCCTCTTCACTCATTTGAATGTGTATAGCCATAATCTTTTATTGGGGAAAATATTTTCTTGTTACGCGACCATTGTAGCGAAAATAAAAACTGATTGCGAGCACAAAAGCGTAAAAACGAGCTCAAACTCATTGTTTCAGGCATTATTCAGCTATGCAAACCCCGGACTTGCTTACCGATGTTCCGGGGCGGGCAAGCGGATTTCAGAGAGAAATACCTAATTGCTCCGGCAAAGCAATGCGCGGGCGTTCCGTGAGAATTTCGCCACCGTGGGGTCCCACCGCAACAGTGTGCTCAAAGTGCGCAGACCATGAGCCATCCGTCGTGATGGTAGTCCAGTCATCCTCCAACACTTTAACGCGGTAGCTACCCAAAGTAATCATGGGTTCAATTGCCAAAATCATACCACGCTTGAGGCGGGGAAGAGGGTAACGGGGGCGGTAGTTCGGAATCTGAGGTTCCTCATGCAGATGGCGGCCTACACCGTGGCCTACAAAATCACGCACAATCCCGAACCCGTAAGGCTTCACAAAATCCTCAATCGCGCCACAAACCTCCATCAGGGAGTTGCCTTGTTTTGCCTCAGCAATGCCACGGAAAAGCGCCTCTTCGGTAACAGCTAACAAACGGCGTGCGTCCTCACTCACATTACCGACCGGTACCGTCATGGCGTTATCGCCGTACCAACCATCCACAATGGCACCGACATCCAGAGAAACAATATCGCCATCCTGAATGACCCTGCGCCCCCCTATACCGTGTACCACCTCCTCATTGACAGAAATGCAAAGCTGCCCGGGGTAGCCGCTATAGCCCAAAAAGGCATTGCCGCATTTTTCCCTGCGAAAAAGCTCAGCTGCGTAGTCGTCAATTTCTTTTGTCGTGATTCCGGGGCGGATGATGGGCATAAGTTCCATCAGAATGCGGGCGGAAACTTCGCCAGCCTTCCTCAGTTTGCTGATTTCATTCGGATTGCGTACCGGTATACGTTCTGCCATATGCTTGCTTTCTGTTGTGATTTCTGCGCACAGTATAGCATATTCCGAGCAAAAATCAATCATAATTCGGACGGCACCATACACATCCCGATAATTCAGATCTTCTAAAACGGAGCGAGCCGACTCCATAAAAACCGAAGCTTACTACCGGATTAGCCGGCGGTAAGCTTCGGAGTGTTGACTTGAATGAGCAGAGAAATCAGCGGCGCTTCCGGCTCTTACGGGAAGAGCGGTGAGCCACCTTCTTTTTGTTTCTGCTCCCCTTGGAGGCGCGCCCCTTGGAAGTCTTACCCTTGCGAGCCAGTGCGCGCTTGCGGGAGTGCTTTCTAGCCGGGCGGAAAGTAATATCGTCCTTGGGAAGAGTTGCCACAATGTTGGGCGGAATGTTGATGCGCTTTACAGCCGGGTTCAACTCCGTCCGCAGGTACATTGACTGTGAACAGCTTTCAATCACAACAGGTGTACCGCGTTGAATGCGGGAATACAAATCCACAATGTCACGGCTACGCATGCGGATGCAACCGTATGAAGCGGGTTTACCGATTTTGCGTTCCTCCGGGGTACCGTGTATGTAAATGCGACGCCCGTGAGACTTGTTGTTAAAGTGCTCCAAACCGGCAATCTGAATAACGCGGGTGACAATCGGGTCACGTCCGCGGGCATCAACCGGTACAATTTCCCCTGTTGGACGGCACCCCTTAAAGACCATACCGCGCGGCTGACCATCACCTATTTTTTTGGTAACGGCATGAATACCGAGCGGGGTATGGTTGGTACCGGCTCTTCCCCCAATACCGAACTTGGAGGAGCTGATATCGTAATCCTTCACCCTTTTACCATTGCGGATAAGGGTGAGTTTTTGGTCTCGCAACGTAATAGCAACACCATCGTTAATGACAGCACGGGGCGGTGTATCCGGGCCGAATGTGAACGCCTGCTGCTGACATGCTGTCTGAAACAGGCAGAAAACACCCAACAACGGAAGAAGAATACTGATTTTCTTAAACATTGATTATGAGCTAGAAGATGAGGAGGTTACGAGAGAGACGTATTAACAGTTTCATCAGGAAGCTTCCGTTGCCTGAGCAGCTGCTCGGCGACGCTGGCGTACGCCGTCTATAAGACGAGCCAAAGACCAGATGCTCGTGTAGAAGAAGCCCAAGAACGGACTCATGAGCACAAAATTCACCAAAACAGGCCAGTTGTGAACCGGATCGCAAATGAAGGTGTACAGGAAAATGCCTTCCACCGTTGCGAAGAACAGAGCAAACATGAGCTCCAGCACCGGCACAAGGATGGACTTGAGCGCCTTGTACCCGGAAGAACGTTTCTCAATAGACTTTTGACCTTCCTGAGACTCGCCGAACTTGGGCGTGCGGACAAACTCACTGGGCTTGCCGAATACGGCCTCCAGTACAGCCTTGGCGTTGTTTACAGCCATACCCACACCCAATGCCAGCAACGGCAGGATGAGGAAGAACACGCGCCACCAGCGCTTCGGCCGTACAATCATTTCCGCTGCAACATAGAAAATGCACACGGATACCGTAGCAAAGAAGAACAGTACAGCCGTAAGCAAAATCATGGGCAGACCATGCCACTGCATCACACCGGTAGGCTCCACAAAACCGGTACAAATGGGCATAACAAGCAGACAGAGCAAGATAAGAGCCAAGTAGGAATAGTTACAGGTGAGGTGCGTGGTAGCCTCAGTCTTAGCTTTGAACGGAATGTTGGCACGCCAGATGGTGAAGAGCATCTTCTGGCACACCTGGATACACCCCTTAGTCCATCGATGCTGCTGAGCCTTAAAGCCGTCCATATCCTCAGGAAGCTCGGCAGGGGTCTCGTAATCATTGAGGTATACAAAGTTCCAGCCTTTCATCTGCACACGGTAGGAGAGGTCCATATCCTCCGTTATCGTATCATGCTCCCAACCGCCGCCGTCAACAATGGCTTGCTTGCGCCATACACCGGCTGTACCATTGAAGGTGAAGAAGCGACCGGAACGGTTACGAACCGTCTGCTCCAAGGCAAAGTGGCCATCCAAGAAGATACTCTGCAACTTGGTGAGCAAGTTTTTCTCGCGGTTGAGGTGTCCCCAGCGAGTCTGCACCAAACCTACCTTCGGGTCCGTAAAGTAGGGCATCGTCTCTTTGAGGATTCCCGGCTCCGGGCGGAAGTCAGCATCCAAAATCAGCAGGAATTCGCCCTTGGCCACAGCGTCCGCAGCCTCCAGAGCACCTGCCTTAAAGCCGGTGCGGTCCTCGCGGTGCAGACACACAATATCAAAGCCTTGAGCCTTGTAAAACTCCACCTGCTGTTTACAGAGGTCCCACGTATCGTCGGTAGAGTCATCCAAGATTTGGATTTCGAGCTTATCCTTGGGGTAATCAATAGCCGTTACTTTGCGCAGCAAGCCCTCAACCACGTATTTTTCATTGAACATGGGGAGCTGAATCGTCACCAAAGGCCACTCGTCCCACTGCCCGGCAGGCTTAGGCACATCCTTTCGGTGCTTGATATAAAGAATCACCATCATCAGGCGGTGGAATCCATACCCGGCCATACCGAACAGTACCAGGAAGTATGCCAACAACCAGAAGAAGTTAAACCAGTATTCACCAGTGGACATTGTTGCAAGAGGAGTCATAGCAAGTCTCAGTTTATTAAGGCGAAATCCAATCTCCTGAGCCGTTTTTTTATGTCAGCACTAAAGATTGACTTGACGCAACGGAATAGTAATGTATATTCGGAAAGGTGTCAAGCCTAAATCTACACACAGGTAACAAACCGGCTGAAAAGTTATGAAAATCGTCTGCAAACAATTCATTACCCCGCTCGTGCTCGTCTGTATTCCCGCACTTTACGCGCAAGACAGTGCCCAAGATGAGGTGGCCATAGACGGCACCCCGGAATACATACAACAAGGGGAGGAGGAGGGAGCCATGCCGGAGGTACCTGAGATGTTCCGCGATGATGCACTGCTGGATGAATCTCACTCCAACAGAGAATTGGGCATCAACGTTTACACCGCTCCGTCCATCAGCAAAATTTTTAATCAATTGGAGAAGTTACCGTCCATTCCGGAGGAGTATGTCCTGCGCAACCGCTCTGCAAAAATCTCCACTGCATCCGGCAAAGTGGCACTGGAAATGGGATTCCTGCTGGCGGATGGTTTTATAGCCGTATGCAGCGGGCACATGAATGATGTAAAACCCATTGCAATGGAGCTTAACCGCTACGGGCGCATGCTGGGGGTGGGGGATAAGATGGACATCCACTCCGCAGCCCTTTTGGAGCAGGCGGAAAAAGGTAATCGCAAGGAATTCAAACGCATACTCAACAGCACGCAAAGTGATGTGAATGCGGAACTGGCAGGCCTGGGCGACCCGGATTTGGCTCACCTCATTGCCTTGGGCGGCTGGGTGCGTGCCTGTGAGGCCTCTGCCGCGGCTTTATGTGAGGAGTTTTCCGCTGAGCAAGCAAGCATCATCTTTTACCCGGATGCTCCCGCCTATTTCCGTGAAATTTTGCTCGGCACGGATCCGGAAACGGCAAAGAAGCTGGAAATCAAAGAAATGAGCGAACTTCTGCAAAAACTTACGGAGCTGATGACTTTGCAGGAGGGAGATGCCCCGACCCCGGAAAAAGTGGAGCAACTGCGTCAAATTGCAGGGGAGCTCGCAGCGCGGATTGTCGGCGAAGACTATGCACACTAAGGCTCACAGTCTGCAAGAACAAGACCTGCTACGCCTGCGCCCGGCGCTGGTCGCAATTCAGCTGAAACGCCACCCGGAGCCGGCGTATACGGTGGTCTACCGCATCAGTTTACTCAACCACAGCAAACTGAGTGTTAAAATATTGGGGCGCAAGTGGAGAATAACCGATACCCACGGCGACACCAAGATTATTGAAGGCAGCCAAATTTTCAACAGCGAGCCCGTACTGCAACCGGGAGCTGTTTTTTCCATCAGCGGTGGTCTGGAAAACCCGCGACTTCCTCGCTTGGCGGAGCTGCGCCTCTTTGGCAAGGACCAACTGGGGCGCCCGTTCATCACTCCGCCCCTGGAGCTCATGAGATATACAACGGACGAGCGCCCGTACTGACGCTGTTCGTCAGTACGGGCGCTCACATTTTAAGCATTCAGGGGCGGGAAGCGCACTTACTCAGCCGCATCCGCCAAGGGCTTACCTTCAGCGCGATCCTTTGCGGTTTTGTGCACGTCCTTCATTTCATTTTCAATCACCTTTTTCTCGCGCACCCAAGCATTGTATTCACGCCCGGAGTCAAGCACGGAACGGCAGGGGTAACAATCCTCCAAACCTTCCGTCACCGTTACCTTGTAACCGACTTTTACGAACTCAAAAATGGGGGAAGCCACGTTATCCGGCATACGGATGCAGCCATGGGACAAACGCTTACCTTCCACAACATGGCCGGTGTGCATACCCATACCATAATCCGTAAGGCGCATCCAGTTATTCATAGCAGAGCCCACCCAACGCCCGCCACGGGGTACGGAATGGCGGCGAGAATCCGCACTGCCGACCACCACCTTACCGGCAGAATTCGTAATGACGCCGAATCTCCCTGATTTGTGGTGTTTTTTCTTCTCCAGAATAGAGAAGGTACCGGTAGCCGTGGCTCGGCCGGGCACACCGGTGGAAACAGGCCAGTCCGCCGCAATCGTACCGTCCACATACAAACGGCCACGCTGTTGG
This sequence comes from Akkermansia sp., assembly GCA_017415995.1. Lineage (GTDB taxonomy): Bacteria > Verrucomicrobiota > Verrucomicrobiia > Verrucomicrobiales > Akkermansiaceae > Akkermansia. The sequence continues at coordinate 5,974 of JAFQDN010000042.1, forward strand.
GAAAGGCAAATATAAATCTTGGAGTTCGTATGCGTTGCGCTGTCCATGAGTTTATCATTCCTATACATCAACATGCATGTGGGATACCCATGGTGGGTAACAAAATATTCATATGACTCACGCTCATAACCTTGAGGTTCGGCAGGTTGGCGATCTTTAAGCGCATCCATTTTATCTTCCAGCTTTGCCAGTTGCGCCTCTTCCTGCGGGGTAAGCTCATATGGCAACTGGTTACAGGCAAACAGCATGGCTGCCGTTGCCAGGAACGCCGTTCTCATCATGTTACTCTTCATCATAACCAAAAATAAAAATAGTGCTGAAGTGTTTTCGCACACTCTAGCACTATTTTGAAATGATGTCAACGACAATCTTCAGCTTCGCTTGGCTTTTGCCTCGGCGCGCGCTTTTTCCTGCGCAGCAATCTCAGCCTCGGCTTCCTTGCGGAGTTTGGCGAGTTTTTCCTCAGCCTGCTGGCGGCGAAGCACGGAATCCTGGTAGCCACGGCCGTTAATCAATGCATCACGGGCGGGGTAGCAGCTTTCCAGCGCGCTCACCACATTCACGCGGGAGCCGCAGGTGGTGATGCGGTACAGCTCGGATGCTATCTCGCGCGGAGTGCGGATACAGCCGTGGGAAAGCGGCGTACCGGCCTTAACCTTGCCTACGTGCATACCAAGGCCATCCCAGGTAAGGCGCTGCCAGTACGGCATGGGGGATCCGACAAAGCGGCCACCCTCCGGCACGGTATGCTTGGTGGACGTAGCGTTGTACCTCACGGTTTTACCCTTGGCATCTTTGATGTTGCCATACAAATTGGAAGAGTATGATACCTTTTTCTCCAATACAGAGAAGGAGCCGGTTTTCGTCGGGTGCCCGGAAACGCCTGTGGACACGGGCCAATCAGCCGCTACCTTACCGTCCACATACAAACGGCCACGCTGTTGCTCCAAGCAAATGTAAATGGGGCTCTTGCGTCCCGCGCGCTTCAGCAACGCTTCATCACGATAAATTGCCATGGTTTTCGGGTAGCCATGGTGGGTTACAAAGTACTCGTAAGTACCGGGCTGGTGAGGAGGCTCCTCCAGCAATCGAGCAGCGCGCAACTCATCCTCTGCTGCATCGATTTTGGCAGCAAGTTCCGGAGAGATGCGGGGGCCCATGCATGATGTGGTGCTCAACACCGCAAAACACAGGCATAATAAGCTGAGAGTGAGTGACAATGATTTCATTATTCTGTATGGCATGGGTTTACATACCACCATGCGCGCCACGCTTGTAACTGCTATTTTTACTTTTGTCAATCCTTTTTCAATAATTTTTTCCGATTTTTTATTACGTAAAAATTTTACAAACAGTTGCGACACCACCGGACGCTCCCGTCAATTAACGGTAATAGCAGTAATCCACTGCACGCCTTGCAGGGTAAAGCCGCGCTCCAAGAGGCGTGCATGCATATCACGCAGGTGCATGGCGCCATAAAAGATGGCTACTCGGCGAGCTTGAGCATCGGAGGCCAGCAGGTGGTCCAACACCTCAAAGCAACGGGCGTTGCGGGACACAATAATGGCGCGCTGCTCGGTACGCGAGCCACTGCGAGCCCCCTGCACCAGCACCTGCGCTATACGGCGGCGCAAGCCTTGGGGGTCCGACGCCAGCCCACCGGAGGTAGCATCGCTGAAGGAGCTCTCACTCAGGCCATCCCACAGCAGAGTCATCCAAGATTCGCCCCTCTCGGCCATGGCAGCGCGGAATTCATCCATGCTCATATCCGCATACACCAAATTATCGAGGCCGTAATCCACAACATCGGATTGCAGACTCAGCTGAGTCAGCTCTGCCACATAGGAATAATAGCCACCGAGGAGTCGGGAAGCCATGCCACCGGATTCTTTTTCGCGGAGGTATTTTTCATGGCGAGCCAGCTCCTCCGGCGTAGCCGTACCGGCTTTCACCTTGCGTGCAATACGGGTCAGCTCCGGCAAGTCCTCACCATCCACCATTTCATAGAGCACTTTATCATAGCGGGCGAAGGCGCGATTAAGGTTTTTGTAATATCGGGCATCCCCCAAATGAACAGCCCCCACCAAATCAACGGTGCGACCCTCCGCGTTCATGTAGCGAGCCACAGGGGTTTTAAGGCGTTCTTTCCCGCTTTGAGTCACCGCCAGCATCACAACATTTTCCGGGAATCCGGATTGCTCCGGCGAGCGCACGGAGGAAGTTGTTTGCGGCTCTGCACCAAATACGGATGAAAGCGCCGGCAAGGCAGCCACTGCAAGGATGAGATGTCGGATGATGGTCATAGTTATCAGTATGGGGTTAAAAAATCAGCTCCATTCCAGCAAAAGGGCAGCCCCGGCGGGCACGTGTACGGGCAGGCCGACGCTGCAAAGCTCCTCCACGCTGCAATGTAACGCCGGAGCCTCCGGGCGGAGCATATCACGGAAAGCGCAGTCAGGCTTCCGCCACGCGCACCATTCCACGGCATGTTGAGGGATATGCACATGGGCATCGGCAGCGTGTGCCGGATTAAGGTTGCACACCACAAGTACGGTTGAGCGTGCTTTACGGTTATGGCGCAAGAAGGCATACAAATGACGTCCGGAAACGCTATCCTCCGCATTGCGCCCAAAGTCCGGTGTTTGCAGGTTGGCCCAGTTGAGGCCATAAAAATCGCCTGAGCTGAGCGCCGGGTGTTGCAACAGCGGCAACAGGCGCACCATATCATCGCGCAGGGCGCGTTCCTCCGTGCTCAGGAGAGCACCGTCATACTTACCGCCATTAGCCCAGCGTTGCAGGCGTGGCAGGTTGGTATAATCAAAAATGGAAGTACGCCCATTATCACCGCCATACCCGCCGGGGCCTTCAGCTCGTTCTGCAAACTCCTGCCCGTTGTAGATAAGTACAGGCCCCGCAGCGGAACAATAAAAAGCCGCCATCAAGGCGCGTGCAGCCCCGGCACCGTGCCCGCCCCAAAATCCGGGGGCAGCCAAGCGTGGCTCATCATGGTTTTCCAAATAGCGCACGCCGCCACGAAAACGCGGATGCTCATGGTGATTGTAGCGGTCCAGGTCATTAGCCCAGGTTCCGCCTTCATAGAGGGAACGCATCTGCCGGTAGGCCTCACCGTCATACACCCCGTTGAACCCGCAATTGAACAAGGCCTCATTCACATCGGTATCACACAGTTTCATGTGGTCGTTATAGGCCTCAGCCATAAAGAAGACGGAGCTGTCACGCAGGCGTGAGTTACTGATGACCCAGCGCCAGAAAGGCAGCGGCACCATGTGTGCCATATCGCACCGGAAGCCACCCACCCCCATATCCTGCCAATACGCCAGTACGGCATCCACCAAGCGCCACGTGCGCGGTACTGCCTCATACCGCGCCAAAATCCCCGGCAAAGCTCCGGCAGCATATGCCCCGTGGCGGTAATCCGAGCCGTAATTAAGTTTCACCGTCTCATACCAATCATAGGCGGAGGGAGCCCACGTGGCAGCATTATTTCCGGTTACGCGGCCACACCCGCGTTCTGCTTCAAACTCACCGTCCGGCAATTGCATTCGGGCATCACTATGGTGTGGTTCCAAATAGTAAAACGAGTTATCACGGGCAAAAAACTCACCCTTATTATCATCTTTACCAAAGCAGAGCTCCGGTTTAACCGTTGATTTATAGCACCGGGAAACGTGATTGGGCACAAAGTCTATTATCGGCAACATACCCCACCTGCGGCAACGCGCCAACAACGCTCGGAACTCCTCCAAGCGGTTCCCTACGTCCTCTGCCAAATCCGGGTCCACGTCAAAATAATCCGTTACGGCATAAGGACTGCCGGCTATCCCCTTCACCACGCATGCAGGGTCTGCGGGCACGCCTTCATGCGCCGTTTGAGAAGCATGGCGCAGCACTCCGGTAAACCACACGTGCGTAACGCCCATGCGAGCCAAAGCCTCCAACGCGGCATCATTTACCGCTGCAAATGTTCCGCAGCCGTTCTGTTCCCGGGTTCCCCACGGGACTCCTCCCTCCTGAAAATTGGAAAAATGGCGTACAAAGAGCTGGTATACGACAGGTCTCATGATGCCTACATCCTACCACAATGCAGCAGGACACCGCAAGCCGAAATATCGACTTACGGTGTCCTTATTGTGACATTTCTTTAACGGGAATCAGTGCAGCAAACGCTTGGCACCCGGCACATTCAGGCTGCGGGATTCCGCTGCGTAGCCAAAGGAGCCTTCATCCGCCTTATCTTCATTTTCGCGGATATGGCGCGGTTCACTACCGTGCTCGCGCATGTACTTCACAACGCCGTGCCCCACGGCCTCGGCATAGCGGCGGGCATTGGCATCATCCGCCAGGAAGTTGGCATGATTGCGGTTATTGAGGAAAGCGCACTCAATAACAGCAGCAGGAATACCGGAGTCATCGCAGGCATTCATCCAGCCGGCAGAGCGGTCGGCATCTTTGCTGCGTACCGATACGGAGCAACCGCGCCCGCCATTATCCATACCGTGATTAAGGATGCGAGCCTCCATGGTGCGTGCTAAGCAGTCAGCCAAACGACCGCCGTTATACTTATTGCAGATAATCAGGCTGGGGGACGCTCCGCTCGTCCAACCGCCGGAACTGTTGTGATGCAGGAACACCACACAGGCAGCCTTGCGGGAGATGGCATAGTCCGCACTCACCATACCGCTTGCCACGCGGTCCGGGTGGTACTTGGAGGGATAACGGGCTGCATTTTTGTCCGGGTGGTTCAGCTGCACCACTCCGGCGCGGTCTGCATACGCGGCCAGGGTCGGGTCCGTCGGGCGGTTACCGCGGTTGGTCACCACGCAGGTGTAACCCGCATTTTCTATCACCTTCTTGGTATAATAGGCATATTGGTACCACCAAGAACACTCCGAAATGCGCTTTCCATTTACTGCGCCGGGAGTGGAAGCTCCGCCGGCTCCGGTAAAGTGCCCGATATCCAACACAACCACGCCACCGGCACTACCGGTAGGCGCACTGCCGGGGCCACCGCTAATCTGCGCACAGCTGAATTGCAGCAGAGCCAACAACGTCATCACCAATGCTGTAAACTTGTTCATACGTGTGCGTACTATATGTTTTTACGCTGCGTAAGTCAAGTAAAAACTCAGCATCGTTCGGCCTGCACATGTGTAGCGCCCTCGGTAAAAGTAAAAGCCTTTTTGTGCCATACCACCTCGGGCACGGCGTGGGGGCGCAGGTACACCTCCACCACGTCAAAACGGGATTCCGGCAGTGGCGGCTCCAGCAAGTACAGCCAATTGCGCAAACCATGGCGCAGCAGGCGGCGTTTGTCAGCATTCACCATACGCATCGGGGCACCGGCGCGGTCACTGCTCGTACTTTTCACCTCCACAGCCACCAAAACATCGCCATCACGGCAAACAAGGTCAAGCTCACCGCTATCGCCCCAACGCCAGTTACGGCGCAGCACTTTAAGCCCGTGGGCGCGCAGATACGAGGCCGCCACCAGCTCTCCATACGCGCCGATGTAATCGGGCGGGGGCACGGCGTCAGAGTCCCAGCGGCAACTGCATTTGTGCAACAGGCGCAAACGAGCGGCGATGATGTTCCGTAATTCCATATTGTTGAATAGCCTGTAAATGAGCCTTGGTGCCATAGCCGGCGTGGCGTTCAAACCCGTACTGCGGAAAGCGCTCCGCCAACTGCACCATGTAGCGGTCACGCGTTACCTTGGCCAACACACTTGCAGCCGCTATGCTCAAACAACGGGCATCCCCTTTCACCATATTTTGTGAGGGTAAGGGAAAATTCGGCACGGCCAAACCATCTATCAGGCACATATCCGGCACCACAGGCAAGCCCTGAGCAGCGCGCGCCATCGCCATATGCGTAGCACGCAGTATGTTGTACTCATCAATCTCCGCCACTGTAGCCTCCGCTACGCATTTAAGCACGCGTTCATCCGCCATCAGCTGCTCATACAAGGCTTCACGGCGTTTGGCGGTCAATTTTTTGGAATCATTCAAGCCGGGCAACTCATAGCCCTGAGGCAACACCACGGCAGCAGTCACCACAGGCCCGGCCAGGGGTCCCCTGCCCGCCTCATCAATACCGCACACACACTTACAGCCGACGGCATAGGCAGCCAGTTCCGCACTCATATCCGGTGCGGGAGGAATTTCAAGTTTTACGGCGCGGCTCATTCTTCTTCCTGAGGTATTTTTTTCTGTTTACGGTCGGAGATTTGTTTTTGGAGGCGTTCCGGCAAGGGTTTACCGGGTTCCAAGCAAAAGAGAGCCTCCACATCCTCCAAATAGCGGCTCATGTGCGTATCCGGGCCGGGGTGTTCCTTACGCAGAATACGCATAGCCTCCAGGTACGAGGCAAAACTCCCCTGCGTGGGAGATTTACCCAAATGAGTAATCTCATACCAATCCAGATAGTCGCGCCCGCGAATGGAAGTTGTAACATAGGCCTCACGCAGCTCACGCAGCGGGCCGAGAATCTCCTGCACTTCCGTAGGGGTGGCGCCTTGGTGCAGTTGGCCGATGGCGCGCATATACTCCGCAATAATCGGGCGGTACCCCGGGAACGCATGCACACTCAGCTGCACCAAGCGGTCAACGCACGGTTGCATTTGGGCGCGCCAATCCGGCACCTCAACCAGCTCATAAGCATTGTGCACACTCACCGGCACGGAGGTGCGGGTCTCTTTGTCATAGCGCAGCACGGTCAGCGCCTCACGCAACTGAGCTTCCGTTTCCATCGGCGTCAGCATCTCGGTTGCGGGCACCTCGGCCATTGCGGCCAGCTGCAGTGCCCACCAACGGTTAAGCATGTTGGCATCTATCCCGAGCTCATGGAAGTGGGAGGCTATTATCTCCTTAGGGCTACCCTCGGCCAGCACGGATTCCGCCACCAACTCCCGCATTTGCGCCGGGCCGCCTTCTCGCGTTACCAAGCACATGATGAGCACACCGCAGGATACCTCATACACCTCGCGCGAGGTAGCATCCATGCGCGCGGGATTCTCCGCTGCCACAATCTCATCCGGCGACATCATTTCCGCCCGCTCAAACAAATTACGGTACAGGCGGCGGTCTGCCTTGCCGCTACGCCACATAATCGCCTGCTGCACACCCGTCACCAACCATTCCGGCACCTTCACGGACTCCGGCAACGCATCTGCACGCACCTCGCGCAGGGCGCGCTCATACAGCACCATGGTAATGATGGCATTTGTCAGCCTATCCACATCTATGCCGCCTCCCGGGTAAATGCGAATCTGAAAATTCGGCTCATTACCGATAATGGAAATACGCGTGCGGATAGGGTTAGGCACCGCGCGATCCGTTGCTTTGCCCACCAAGCGAATAGAAACGGCATAGCGCCAGTTATCCTCAAACCCCAGCAAGCGGTTTACTCGCCCGCGCACCTCATCCGCCTTGGTTGCTATGGCGCCCATGCGCAGAGCATCTCCGCCACTTACGGAAAACATGCGGGATTGGGATACCACATGCTCATCCGGCTCACCGTTTGCTTGGCGTGCCTTGCGCAAATCCTGAGCCGTGGGCAAAGGCTGCTCCGTCGGTTGTGCATCCTCCATCTCAAGCGCTCCCTGCTCTTGGGCACACAGCAGCGTGCAGCTTATGAGCGCTGCCACCGCACCTGCTGTCTTACATCTCCGCATGCCACACATCCTACCAAATTTCACCACCTCCTGCAAACTCCAAAATCACTTTTTTTGCTTTTTTTACTTTTTTTACAAATTTCCGCTTGACAATCTACTCATTCATGCTATTATTCCCTCGCTGCGACGCAGCACAGCATCAAAAAAGTCCCCATCGTCTAGGGGTCAGGACATATGATTCTCAGTCATAGAACCGCGGTTCGAATCCGCGTGGGGATGCTGAAAGCTCCGAGGTTTCCTCGGAGCTTTTTTATTGACAAAGAAAAAGACCCTACTACCCCCACCTCGTCAATCCTAATAACCTCATCAAATCTTTATAAGGCCCAGCTTAACGCGGAGCAACAACAAACCCTCTGCAATCATATTAAGCGGGTTGCGGCGCAAGCGGTGACGGCCTTTCAATAACACCGGGCGTGCAGGCATGGCAGGTACGGGCTCCTGCGCTTTTTCCGCAATCAGAGCAGCAACTCTGCTGAAGATGTTGTAGCGCTCAAGCAAACGGCGCCGTGCTTCCCGGATAGCGGGCAAGCGCTTCTCATACTCGCCGTTTTCCATTGCCTCACGGATGATTCTGCAAGCCTCCGGCGGGTCATCTATGGGAATGCGGATAAAAGATTCCGCCGGGAACACCTCCTCCAAGCGGGGGTCTCCGTGGTAGAATGTCAGGCACAGCCCCAGGATGGGATCCGAGATTTTATCCGTCCAGTGGTAAGGAGCCACATAATTTTCAATACCGATGTGGTAGCGGTAAGGGGAAAGGACATCACACTTTTTCTTGAGCTCACGCACACCGTAGCCGTACCAATCCATCTGCGGCAAATGTTCGGAAAGATACTTCACCAATTGGTAGCGGGAGTTGTGCAGGGTATGCGTCTGCTGCTTGGCAGAGCAAACAACGGAAAGCCCTTCGGTTTTCTCAAACTCAGGCATGGAGAAGGCCTCCTCCCGCGTATAATCGGCACACCACAACAGGCACCCCTCGCCATACAGGTGGTTGGGGTGGGGTAACTGCTCCGGGGTATGCGTTGTCAGCACATAACCGAACTGGCGGGTGTAGCACGCCGGGTACAGCTTAATGGAAGGCGGCTCCGCCGTTACCAAAATCGTGCGCTCACGCGGGCATGCCAGCGGCTCGGCCTCACCGGAGACGGAACCCACCTTGCGCGGCATTTCATCATACACCACCAGCCAATCATACTCGCGGCAAGCCGCATCATAGATAAACCTGCACCCGTTATGCTCAAACACAACCGGCGGGGCGCCGTCAGCGGCTTTCACCCCCTTGTATAGCATTTTGACCCGTACCATAAGCTCCTCGTTGTTCTGCCGGTTACAAATGCACATTAACTCACGCGGGGTCCACCCAGCGCCCGTGGCTGCGGATAAGCTCCACCAAATGCTCCACGGCTTCCTCCTGCGGTATATTCATCTCCACCGGGGTATGCCCCACATACAGGTTAATTTTGTTCGGGGCTCCGCCCACGTAGCCGAAATCCGCATCACTCATCTCACCCGGTCCATTGACAATGCAGCCCATGATAGCAATTTTCACCCCCTTGAGGTGCCCCGTAGCTGCACGAATCCGCGCGGCGGCCTCCTGTATGTTATAGTGCGTACGCCCGCATGACGGGCAGGAAACGTACTCTGTTTTACTCAAACGCACCCCCGCTGCCTGCAATATGTTAAAGCCCAAGCGGGCGGCATTTTCCGCATTCTTCTCCAAACGCACCAGCACGGCATTGCCGATACCGTCGCACAGCAAAGACCCGACATTGACTCCGCCTGCCATGGCCGCACTCAACGGCTCATCACCACCCAGCGTATCCTTCAGCAATATGCTGTGGCGGGTCGGCACCACGGCTGCCAACAAGCGGAAGGCCTGCGGCACAGGCATATCCACACCATCCCTCACCGTCACCAAACAAGCCGGTGCCTCTTGCAAAGCTTCCACTTCCGCAGGCACACGCGGGTCCACCTCCACGGCAGCGCAATCCTCATACGCAATCTCCGGCATAAAATCCTTCATCACCGCGGCATCCAACTGCTCACAGGCAGCTCGTGGCAGCACCACACGCACCGGCTCATTCCACCCCAGCGTTACCCCGCCTCGCTCGATAATTTCCGCCTTGCGTTTGGTATAGACAAAGGGATCAAACGGTACAGCCGGCTCTGTGGCAAGAGCACTTGCCCCGGCCACCTGCCCGGGCTGATAAGGCGCAGCCAGCTCAAAACCGGGCGCTATCTCATACACCGGGTCTTCAGTCAACGACACTCGCAGCGTATCCCCTATACCATCCGCCAGCAATGAGCCTATCCCCGTTGCACTCTTAATGCGGGCGTCCTCGCCTTCTCCGGCCTCCGTCACGCCCAAGTGTATCGGGTAGTTCCAATCCTCCCCTTCCTCGGCCAAGCGTTTTACCAACAAGCGGTACGCCTGTATCATCACCTTCACATTCGAGGACTTCATGGAGAATACCAAATTGTGGTAATCCAGCTCGCGCGCCACACGGGCAAACTCCAACGCACTCTCCACCATCCCCTCCGGCGTATCTCCGTAGCGGTTCAGAATGCGGTCCGACAATGAGCCGTGGTTTGCTCCCAATCTCATGGCCCGCCCGTGCTCCTTGCAGAACAGCACCAGGGGCGTAAACGCCTTTCGCACGCGCTCTAACTCTTCCTCATACTCCGCATCACTGTAATCGCGCTCTACAAACTTCTTCTTGTCTATAAAATTACCGGGGTTTACGCGTATCTTCTCCACCCACTTAGCCGCCTCCATTGCGGCATCCGGCTTAAAGTGAATATCTGCCACCAACGGCACCGTGCACCCTGCTGCGCGCAGTTCTCGCGCTATGTGCTCCAAATTCGCTGCGTACACCTTTGTCTGCGCCGTCAGTCGGATTATCTCACACCCGGCCTCCGCCAGCGCCAATGCTTCCCGCACACAGCCCGCTGTGTCCAGTGTATCACTCGTCAACATGGACTGTATGCGTATCGGGTTCGCCCCGCCTATCCCCATATTTCCCACCACTACCTCACGCGTCTTTCTCCGCGTGTACTGAAACAGACTCGGACAATGCAGCTGTGTGCTCATAGCGTCATTCTACCCCATTCCTCTCGCCTTGTCGAGTTCTTTTTCATCCCTATCTCGCTCCATTTTCCTCCCCTCCCTCCCCCGCGTGCATGAAAATCCCGCAGCGAAGGCTCTCTCCTCCGCTGCGGGCTGCGTTATATCTTATTTTTTTCTCTACGCCGCTTTACTTACGACGACGGCGCACAGCCAACCCGGCCAAGGCCAGCAGGCTCAGCGTTGCCGTGGCCGGCTCCGGGACGGTCTCTATCTTCATGTTCAGTCCGGTAAAGGACTGTGTTGCGTCAGCATCTGCAGCAAAGCTGATGGTATCAAATGCCACGGAGTCCCCCAATTCCAGCTTTTTGGAGACAGCCCCGGTGCTCAGGGTCATCACAAAAGCCCCGGCCGTCTCGTCATACGCAATCTCGGCCTTGACAGCCCCGGACGTTACCGTACCCAAGTTTACCTGAGTATCATCGGCAGCGACAGCCTGGATACGGTCCTTTGAATTACCGGGATTAAACCGGATTGCCTGAGCCTTATCTTGGTAAAAACCGCTACTTCCGAGCGTTGTCACGGCAGCGGCAAGGTCACGGTTGCCATAATCTGAATTACCAATCATAAATGCAGATTCACCGACAGCACCCAAGAAACTGATGCCATAGATACCATTATTAGACGCATACTCGTAGGTATAGCTGAAGGTCAGCTTCTGCTCCTTCGTCAAACTCACTGCCTTATCCAGCGTAATCCAAGATGTAGGACCACCCCAAGACGAAGGCAGCGTAAGGGAATTCGTACCGGTTGTGGTTGCGTCTCCGAAATTGTACTCGGTCCACGTTCCGGTGATTCCGTTGCCCAAGTCAGCAGTTGAGCTGCTTGCAGCAGCAACCCCGGCAAGAGCAAAAAGTGTAACAATTGTCTTTTTCATTGTTTTTAACTATGTTGTGTTTGTTGCCGAGCGTCGCACTTCTCGTACGCTGAAGTTTGACACCCGCGCACGAACAGCATATCTCTTTTTAAATGAGATATGCTGTTTTTATATTTATAATCAGTAATTAAGATGCGTCACCGCATCCAATAATACAGTGTCAAAAAAGCAGTCTGTACGACGCAATACAAAATAAATGATAGTTTTATACAATATTTGCTGGACATCTCATTTAAAAAGAGATATACTCGCACCAGCTCGTACGCACACCGCCCACGCGCGAGGTGGTAGCTGTATAGAGTCAAAACCTCTAAACACACATATTAAAACAATGAAAAAGACAATCGTTACTCTCATAGCTCTGAGCGGCATATCAGCTGCGGCAGATTTGACGCTCACAACGGGCATTCAGTATACGGATAGTAGTGGCAACACCACACTTGTCAGTGGTTATACCAACCCGAACAACGCTGACATCGGTTATAATACAAGCTATTGGCCGGGCTCAAGGAATTTGTCATCTTTGGATTTTACAATAACGTTGTCCGGTTTATACGGAGCGGATGCCATCCAAAAAACGGATGAGATAACACTTAATTCTTTAAAGATAAAGGTTACCGGAACAGGTTGGTGTCAAGATGAAGGGCGCACGATTACCATTACCTCAGGTGAAAACACCTACAGCTGCGAACTTGCGGACATTTTCAGTGGTTCCGGCGGGGGTAATGGCAATACCGAAGGATATCTTACTTTCAGCCCTAAAGATTGGGCACTGACTCTGGATTCAACGATTAGCGTATCCATCAAGCCCGCTGACGGAGTCACTTCAGCAAACCTCTCTGTTGCCACTGCTGATATTTACGGCCAGAACAACGCAACGGTGGCATGGAGTGGCGTCACTAATGTGGACATGACCGATAGTTGGGGTAATGAAGCTCCTCTCGTTCAGCTTAATGTAAGCACCGTACCGGAGCCTGCCACGGCAACGCTTAGCCTGCTGGCCTTGGCCGGATTGGCCGTACGCCGTCGTCGCAAGTAAAACAGCTTTTTTTGCTAAAAGAAATACAAGTCCGCTACTCGGAAAGGGTAGCGGACTTTTGAATATACCAAAGAACGTAGCCGGATTTTCACCACAGTGCACATATTGCGCGACGGTTGTACCCAAAAAAACGGGCTCCTATACAGGAGTCCGTTTTTTTGAGAATATAGGTTCGGTACGCGGGATTAGATTTGGCCGAACAGCGTCTTGCCCTCGGAGAGGAGGTCGGCAGCAGCAACCTGAAGGCGCTCGCAGATACCTTGCTCACCCTTCTTCAGGTAAGAGCGGGGATCATACACCTTCTTGTTACCCACCTCGCCGTCCACCTTGAGCATGCCGTCAATGTTCTGGCACATGTGCAGAACGATGGGCTTGGAGAAAGCGTACTGGGTATCGGTGTCGATGTTCATCTTCACAACGCCGTAGGAGATAGCCTCGCGGATGTCGCAGAGGTCGGAGCCGGAACCGCCGTGGAATACCAGGCGCATATCCTCACCGTGCTTCTCCTTAACGACGGCCTGACCGTCACGCAGGATGGTGGGCTTGAGCTTAACAGCACCCGGCTTGTACACGCCGTGAACATTGCCGAAGGTGGCAGCAAGCATGAACTCGCCTACGCCGTGAAGGGTCTCGTAGGTCTGAAGCATGTCGGCGGGGGAGGTGTAAAGCTTCTCGGCAGGGGCACCGGAGGTGTCAACGCCGTCTTCCTCACCACCTACAACACCGATCTCGATTTCGAGAACGATGCCGAGCTCAGCGCACTCAGCAAGCAGCTGCTTGGAGAGCTCCAGGTTCTGAGCCATGGGCAGAGCGGAGGCATCCAGCATGTGAGAGTTGAACAGGGGGCCTTTGCCCTCGGCGATGCGCTTCTTGCTCTCGGCAAGCAGCGGACGCAGGAAGCTGTCCACCTTGTCAGCCTGGCAGTGGTCCGTGTGCAGAGCAACATACACGTTGTACTGCTCAGCGAGGCGATGCACAGCCTCAGCCAGCACGATGGCGCCGATGGCGGAGCTCTTAACGGCCGTGCCGGAAGCAAACTGGCCGCCGCCCAGAGAAATCTGGATGATGCCGTCAGACTTTGCCTCAGCAAAAGCCTTGAGGGCGCCGTTAATGACCTCGATGGTGGTCACGTTGATGGCCGGATAGGCATAACCCTTCTCCTTGGCCGTGTCAAGCATCTTGATGTACTGTTCTTGTGTAGGTACAGGCATGGTACTTATTTCGGTTTGTCGTTTAGATTGTGCGCTTGTTGCACACGTTGCACGCGGGTATTTTAACCCTTTCTATCCGTTCTGGCAAGTAAAAATATTGTTCCCCACTCGGAAAAAAATTGACTCCGCACCATTTTGCGGGTAGCGCGCAAAAAAAATCGCTTAAAGAGCCGAGGGGGCATACTTTAAGCGATTTTTTATTCCAGAGCCGGATGTCAGGGTCGAACTGACGACCGTCCGATTACAAATCGGGTGCTCTACCACTGAGCTAATCCGGCGAGGTGCGCGCATTTTACCTGAAAAAGAGAGGTGTGGCAAGCTTTTTTTTGAAGAAGAGCTTATTTTATGGTAAAAAAAGAGGAAAAGAAGGCAAAAAAAGCCCCATGGGTGTGCAAGGCGCACAGCCATGGGGCGAAAAGTAGATATTGATAAATCAGAAGCGCCAGCCCATGTCCAGACCGATGGTGAACTGGAAGTGATCCACCGGGGCAAAGCCTGCGGCGCGGTCAATCTTGGCGTCATTATCACCGGAGGTGGACATCTGAACCCAAGGCGCGATTTGGAACTTGGCATCACGGCCGACGGTACCGCTGTGAGTGAAGAGGGGCAAGGCAGCTTTGACACGATAAGCGTCAATACCTTCCACCCCGGCACCCCAGTAACCGAAGGAACCGGACATACCGGCGGAGAGCTCCAAATCAGCCCCGAATGCACCGAGGCTCACAACGTCCGTAAAGCGGTAGCCGAGCTCGAGGTCAAAGTAATGGCCGGTAAGACCTTGGAAACCATAACCCCAAACAGCACTGCCGAAGAAGCCCTTCTGGCGGTCATTGAAGGTGAGAGCAAGGTTCAAATCCTGAGCAACGCGATGGGGAGCGCCGTTGACAAAGCGAGACATAAAGCCCTCTAACCCGCCGTAGCGGATGGTGTAGCCCAGCTCGAGGGTGAGGTTGGGGAAGATTTCCTTGCCCAAGGCGTAGCTGGCGTTGAACATTTGCGTATCGCCCAAGGCGGAAGCAGCGCCCCAAATAACGCCGGCCTCGCCGCTGATGCGCTGGTAGACTCCCTTGTTGAAGAGGTTGCGATTACCTACGATAAAGCTGCCGTCAATGGAAGAATAACCGTTGGAGCTCATGTAGTCCGTTACACCCATGCCACGCACTTGGTAATTGGTGGAGAAGGCGTTGATGTTGATGTAGGCCTTTTGGGCGGATGACGAGGCGGCTGTAATCGGCGCCGGAGCTGCTGCCATGGCAGGAGCCGGGGTTGTGGCGTCTGCAAATCCGTAATCAGCACCCGCTAACGGGTCCTCGTAGCTCACGGAATCATAGGAAACAGGACCATCCGGAATTGCCGGTGGCATGTCCGTGGCCAACGCCGGAAGGCTTAATGCCAATGTGAGTAAAAAGCTTTTCTTCATACGCGGGTATTTTACATTGCTTAAATAAATTCTGCAAGCCTAAAAGAACACAAGAACATGAATTTGTGGAAAAAAATGCAAAATACGTTGACGAAGCAGGCCGGGGCAGTTAGAATATGGGCATGAAGCTGATGCAAATGTTGGCCGCAGTGGCCGGAATGATGATAACGGGCGTGGCAACCGGAGCACCGGAGGCACCGAGCGCAAGTGTAGCAGAGGTGGACACCCTTACCATGAGCCAGGATGCACGTTGCCGCCAAGTGTTGGTAACGTGTGTCATCAATGGAGAGCCCATGCGCATGATGCTTGATACCGGGGCAACCAATACCGTATTGCACAGCAGCAGTGTGGCTAAGCTGAAAAATGCGCAGAAGATGGATACCCGCCACATCAACTTCAGCGGCAATGCCAAAGAGCGCCCGGACGTGTACCTGTTGCGTATAAAGTTTGCGGATGTGGAGGTGAAGAGCCACCCCGTGATGGTACTGAATTTGGACGGCGCCCGCAACATGATGGCCGAGAAGATAGACGGCATCCTCGGCATGGATTTGCTGGGGGCTATGGCGTTCACGTTCGACATCAGCAACGGTAAGATGCACTGGGGCGTGCCGGAGGGCAAGTTGCGCCTGGTGCCGCTGAATGGTGCGCGTGATGCGGGAGGCCGCTTGTTGCCGCTTGTGCGTTGCGGTAATGTGCAACATGAGATTTTGTTGGATAGCGGCGCTACCGTCACTCGCTTGCCGGAGGCTGCGTGGCCGGCAGGCACTGCACGCGAAACGACCATGGGCGTGGGCGATGTGAATGAAATGTCCGCCGTTACGGCAAAAATCGGCAATAGCGGGGATATGGAACTTGCTCCCGGTGTGGTGGTGCAAGGCGTAACCCCCGTGTTCTGCGGGGAGGAGGAGCGTTCCATGCTGGGGATGGACGTCATCAGCCGCATTCGTTTGGTGCATTTACCTTCCGCTCATAATCCCGCCGGGTATTTCTTCCTTGCTCTCTGAAGATAAAGCACCGTGAGGTATGAAAATTGCGCTGACGGTCTTGCTGTTGCTCATCAGTAACGTGGTGATGACCTTCGCTTGGTATGGTTTCCTGCGCAAGCCCGGGCAGGAAACCTCCGTCTCCATGTGGATTAAGTTTATCTTCATCAGCTGGGGTGTCGCTTTTTTTGAATATTGCTTCATGGTGCCCGGCAACCACATCGGCCGCGAGGCCGGCCTGAGCTTGGCCCAGCTCAAAATTACGCAAGAGGTGCTTACGCTCACCGTCTTTGTTCCCTTTATGATTTTTTTCATGGGCGAAAACTGGAAATGGGATTACCTCTGGGCTTTCCTTTGCGTGCTCGGCGCGGTCTTCTTTGTCAACCGTGAGGCCCTGATGGGGGGATGATTGGGATTGACGAGGTACAGGGGAAGGACGGGGATTTTGAATTCGGGGGTGCTTTGCGCACAGGCTGACGTTACTGCTCCGCGCAAAAAAAACAAAAAAGGGCTTGCTTTTTTTTTGCAAATGCATTACTCTACGCGCGTATGAAGCTGACACTCACATTAATTGCTGCCGCCGCCCTGATGACATCATGCAGTTGGTTAAAACGCATGGTAGAGCCCGGTGAATATTCCCCTGCCTACATGCAGGAAGAATCCGCGTTGGATCCTCCCGGGGCTCAGCAAGCACGTGAGGAGGCTCGCCGCAAGCTGGTCAAGGACGGCTTGTTTGTACCCGGTGCAGAGATTGAGGTGCGTGAGGGTAAGGCTTTCCTCTTTTCCCGCAACCCGGACCACGTGCCGGATACCGGTGGCCGTATGGTGAAGTCCGCCAAGGCTAAGATTCTTTCCTGTGAGGGCACCTATTACTTTGTGGAGGTGGATGGCGGAAAGCGCGGTTTCTTGCGTGAGTCCGACTTTGTGGATCCCGTTTCCATGCTGACCACTACACCCGGTTATGTACCGGATGGCCAGGGCATTCTGCCGGCGGGGGATCCCTCCGATGGTGGCAGCGTGCTGCCGGATGGCACGCTGGACATCGGTGATAACAAGACACTTACCACCAATGAAAACGGACGCACGGTCGTAGTGGTCGGCAAGCGTACGGACAAGACGCAGCAGTTTGAGGAAGAGCGCCGCCGCATTGAGGCCGGTGCCACGCCCTCCGAGGACACGCCCCTGCCGGAGCCGGCAGCCTCTCACTAAAGCCTCACGTTACGGCATGCAGTGGCCGTCTCACACGGAGGGGTTTCTGCTGTATTTGGCGGCAGAGTGCGGACTGAGTGTCAACTACAGGGAGTCCGTACGCCGCAGCTTGCAGCGTTTTGTAGCGTGGTGCCGCGGGCGCGGACTGTCCGCGGCAGATGTTACGGAACCCTTGCTGAGTGAATACCGTTACCACCTGCATGCCGAGGGCTTGGCGCCCTCCAGCTGCCGCATTGCCACGGTGCATTTGCGGCGTTTTTTCCGCTATTTACGCTCACGAGGACGCGTAGAGACCAACCCGGCAGAGCTACTGTCCGGCGGGCGTGTTACCATGAATATACCCGAGACGCTGGATGCCGCAGCCATTAATCGGATGCTGGAGGCCATAGACCCGGAGGACATTCCCTTCGGTGCGCGGGACAGAGCCATCTTGGAGATGCTGTACGGCAGCGGTTTGCGAGTCAGTGAGCTGGTGAACCTGCGTGCCGACCGCATTGATTGGGATGATGCCTTTTTGCGGATTACCGGCAAGGGCAACAAAACCCGCTACGTACCCTTGGGCACCATGGCAGCAAAGGCTTTGCGGCATTATGTTGCCCAGGCGCGCCCGCACTTGCTCAAAAACGCCCCCAGGGTGCCGGAGCTCTTCCTCTCCAACCGCGGTGCTAAGCTGACACGTGAGCGCATACGCCAAATTATCCGCAAGCGCGCTACCGCCGCCGGTTTGGATGCCCACATCTACCCCCACATGATGCGCCATTCCTTTGCCACCCATTTGTTGGAAAACGGTGCAGATTTGCGCGTCATTCAGGATATGCTCGGCCATGCGGACCTTGCTACCACTCAAATCTATACCCATGTGGAGAAAAAACGCCTCGTCAGCCTCCACCGCTCTTTTCATCCGCGTGGCAAAAAACAGGAGGAACAGCAATAGAACCCTACGCGCTGAACGCACCGAATTCTATACCTCGTCAATCGCACCTTGTACCCCGTCAATCCCAATCTCCGGACCGGGAAGGATTTCCGAGAGGGACAGGGAGAAAGAGAACGGAACGGAGACGCTGACATCGTACGGGTTGCCCTCCGCCGGCTCAACGTGCAGCTCTACCACAACCACTCCGCTGACAAGCAGTCGCTCCGTGGGAGCAAAGCTATCACACCCCACGCGTACGGAAGCGCGGTCATCGCGGCAATCCCCAATGCCGGCCTCCATGTCTATACGCTCGTACTCCGTCAGGCGCGAGTGAACAGGTACAAGGTTTCCGGCAGAATCCGTTACGCGGATTTGCTCCCATTCTACGGATTCCACCCTACTACCAAACAACTTCCCGGCAGCGTGCATGCGCAGAATAAGCTGAGGGTGTTGATGATTAGCACGGCGGAGCTCCACAGCAAGATATTGAACACAGGCGACAAGAGCCCCCTCCGGTAAGGAATGCGGGCGGCGGTCATATGCTCGGCGCCCGAATCCGCTCCCTTGTAGGGTGCCGATACGCCGCGAAAAGTAGCGGGGGTCACTATGCACCGGAAGGGTCTGAACAGGCACCGCCTCCGTAGGTGCGGGTTCTATACCGCACAGGGAAAAGCGGTAATTCACCGGGCAGGAAAAACGCCGTTCCACCATAGCATACTCCAGTAACACACGGCACTGCTCGACATTCCCCTTGAGATATTCTAAACGTGCGCCAATGTCGCTCTCACCGCGCACGGATTCCACCTCGTTCCCCGCGGCATCCAGCGCCCGGAAGGAACGCAACCGCAAGCCCCACGGCATATCGTACCGAATGCGCAACCGAGTCAACTCCGTACCATCACCATAGATGAGTTTTTCCTCCTCGGCACTCACTAACTCCACATCCACATGCAGCCCCTCCGCAAGTTCAACACGTTGACTTTGACCACGCACGACATCAATTTGAACGCTTTGCACCTCATCTTCCAGCACGGCGTAATCCAGCTCACCCTGTACCTGCACCACTCCCCCCGGAATGGGAGTAGGCAGCTCCAGTCCTATTCTGCCATGGTGTTGACAATGATAACCGTACATGGAAGCGTTATCAAAGGGGCGGCCGTCCTCTGTGTATGCATGCACATTCGGCACCGGTGTACCATCCGCCCCGCTTACCCGCACCCGAGCCCCCACACAAATAACGGATTCTTGCTCATCCGGCGCTGAGACCCGTTCCAGCACAACCCGCAAGGCACCACTACCGTCTGCCGGATTCATGCGCGTATACACCTCATCCGGAACAATTTCCACCCCCTGCCCCAATGCAACCCAAGCGCACCATACCAACACTATGCTCAGCCATTTGCTCATGCATTCCATATAACAAACTCCCCTCGAACAGTCAATAAAAAACGCGCGAATCTGCGGTCTACGGCGCTGAAGCCTGCGTTTTCTCCGAATATATGACACAAGCCTCTCCCCATGCATCCGCTACAAAATTACCCAAATTAGGATTGACTATAAACGCAAAAAGTAATAGCTTAACCACAACTCCAAGCATCGGCGCCGAAATCCCACAAACAACATGACCGGTACTCAGAAAACGGGGCGCACCTCATCCATCTGAATTTGCCGGAAAAGAGGCTTGCAAAACGGGTAAAATCTGCTATAACCATGCTTATTATGAAGCGGAAACTTTGTCTTGCAGCCCTGCTGGCAGTAGCACTGCCGTGCCAAGCCCAACAAGCGGAACTCCCCCCTCCCGCCAACGGGACAACGCACCCCCAATTACAGCGCGCCCTGAAGGAAATTGTAGGACTCATCGCCACCGTCACAGAATTGTTGGAGGGAGTACAAGACAAGGCCACTGCCGATGCCGCAGCCCCGAACGTGCAAGCCTGCATGAGCCTGATAGCAGAGCTCAGCCCTGCCTTGGAATACATACAGCAGGCGGAATTGAACTCTGCCCTGCAACAAGCGGGATTGACGCCGGAACGCCTGAAAACCTCGCGTGCGCAGCTGGAAGCCAAGCGTTTTTACGGCTCAATGGCATTGGCTACAGCCTTGGGACTGCCACCGTATGCGGCAGTGGGTCTCAGTGAGCCCGGCCCCGAGCTGCTGGAGGAGCTCGGCCGCGAGCTTAGCTCTGCCGTGGCCGGTAAAGTTCCGGGATTGAGCGGAGGCCCCGGACTGACGGAAGCCACAGCGTGGAAAATGAGGGCGGACGCTAACCAACTGCAACACATCCGCACCATCATGGAAGCCATTCCCGGAGCCATTAAGGAGGAACAAACCTTGGTGCGTACACAAGAGGGACCTATCTACGGCCGCATGACTTTTATTCTGGCGCGAGGGGACAAATGCTACCGCCTGCAAATGTGGTTTGACATCACAGCCTACATCCGCGCCGAGGAAGCAGCACGCGCAGCAGAACCGGAACTGCCGCCTGCCCATACGGACACCCCGGAGGCTCCGGCGGAGGAGTTGCCACAGCCGCAAGCCTCCGTTACGGAGTTTGCGGAAGCCATGCTGGAGCTTCACTCCACCCTACAAGCCGTAAAAAACAAGCTGAGCGCCTTCTACGCTGCCCGTAAGCTCGGCGATATCCGGGACCGCATTCGCGAGGCAGAAGAAATGATGCCGAAACTCCCCCCGGCAGAAGTGCAAGCCGCACTGCAAGCGGCCGGAGTGAATGCAGCTGCCATCAGGAACGAATTTAACCGACTCCGCAAGGCTGACTACTACGGTTCGGAAAGCCTCCGAGAAGCCATTGACACTCACTTCCCCCTCAACCAATCCTATACAAAACCATGAAGCTCAAATACCTTATTCCCATCATCTTTGCCACCGCCACCGCGCAAGCAACAGAAGCAACACCCGCCACACCCCCGACTGCCGCAAACGCGGAGTACAGCCAAGATGATATCTCCAAGTACTTGGAGTTCATACGCCGAGCGGAAGCCATACACAACAAAGCCACCGCCGACGCCTATGCTACTGAGCACGAAAAACTGAGAAACGAAGCCGAGCAACAGGCAAAAGCGCACAATATAACACCGGAGGAATTGGACGACGCACTCGCCTACCACGGCTATACCACGGAAAAGCTCTTAGACATTGAGCAGAGATTGGAGGAAAACGAATACTTCGGCTCCATCAAATTAGCCTTTGTGATGGATCCCTCCTACCTGTCGGAAATAGAGTTACCCTCCCTGCCCACCGAGGCACGCCCCCACTTGACGGAACTCCTGCAAAAAGCCATTGCCTCAAAAGGATATAACATAACGGGTGGCCCCGGCTTCACCTCCGAAAATGCGTGGGTATGGCAGGCCTCCACCCGAATGTGCGAATACAGCCTTGCCGCCTTGCTGCAACAGCTGCCGATATTGGGCGAGCCCCTGCTCAACCAAACGCAAAACGAAAAAACAAAGCGGCATTACTTCGTGGCCGCATGCGCCATGGAATACAAGGATAAGCCCTATACGTTCACCCTTTGGTTCGATGTAACGGCTCATGTGCTTATATTTGCAGACGACGCGGAAAATGACCAAGAAGAAGCTGAAATTGAAGCCATCTGCAACCGCGCGGCAGAGCTGACGGACTCCATCCTGCAAAAATTGGAATCCGTACATGACAGAGAAGGGGCAGATTACACAGCCATCGAATTGGCAAAGGACTTCTCCGAGTTCTCCGAGTTGTATGCCAAACACGGTGAGCTTGTGGGAAGCATCATGATTGCTCCGCACAACAATAGGGCGGAACGTATGGAAACTCAGCAGCAAAGGCTGGCAGAAAAATACTTTTACGGCTCCGTTGCCTTGGCGGAAGCTCTCGGCAAACCGGCGGCCATGGCCAAGAAACCCGCTGAGCTGACACCGGAAGTACGGCAACAGATTGAGCAAGAACTCCGCAATGCCGTTGCCACCCTTCTGCCGGAGGGGGCGCTTTCCGGCGGCCCGGGCTTAGAGATGAGCTCTGCTTGGATTGTACCGGCTGATGAAGTTGATGACATCAGCGCCTTCCAAGCGCTCATCAGCTCCCTGCCGGATTGCACTTTTATTGAGCACCGCATCACAAAAGTCGATGGGAAGCACTACACCCGCGTCACCTGCCTCTTTATCCGCAACGGCGAGTCCTACCACGTGGACGTGTGGTTCGACATCACGGCTTTTGTGCTCAAAATGCAACAGCTGGAAGATGAGGAATACGATGATGAGTACGGAGAAGACGTGCGCAACAATGCCCAGGCCGAGGTCATCACGCAATTAGCGGATTTAGCAGTGCAAGTTTTGCGCATTATCGACAGCGTGCATGACCAAGCATCTGCAGATGCCGCAGCACAACAGCTTGTTTCCCTCAAAGCCAAGATGCTTGAGCTGGAGCAATACTCCATTCAGGATGAATTGATTATCCGTGCGCTTGAAGAAAAGGGCATCAGCCGGGATATGTTCCTCAAAACCGGGGACCGCCTGCGCGATGCCGACTTTTACGGCTCGGAAGCGCTGCGCAACATCTTCATGCCCTGATACGCGGAAAATATACGGCATACAAGCCCGTATATTCTTGACGCCGGCAAAAAAAAGAGTAGCATACAATGCCATGGAAACTTTAGTATCACGCGGAATCATTGACTCCTACTTCAACAAATTGCAAAACTGTTTGGAACTGGATGCCGCCATTGTCGGCGGGGGGCCCAGTGGCATTGTTGCTGCCTATTATCTGGCCAAAGCCGGACACAAAGTAGCGCTCTTTGACCGCAAGCTCTCCCCGGGCGGCGGCATGTGGGGCGGTGCCATGATGTTCAATGACATTGTGGTGCAGGAGGAAGCCCTTCCCATCGTGCAGGAGTTGCAGCTCAGCTACAAGCCCTACCGTGAGGGTACCTACATCATTGATTCCGTCCATGCTACATCCGGCTTGCTTTATCAGGCTACCAAGGCGGGTGCCATTATCTTCAACTGTTATTCCGTGGAGGATGTCGTCTACAAACAAGGACGAGTGGGTGGCGTGGTCGTCAATTGGACTCCCGTCCTGCGCGAGGGTCTGCATGTGGACCCCCTCACCATCATCTCCAAAACCGTTCTGGACGGCACCGGCCACGACTGCGAAATCGCCAAAACCGTTGCCCGCAAAAACGGTGTGCAGCTCAACACCACTACGGGCGGAGTCATCGGCGAAATGAGCATGGACGCCGTTGAGGGTGAACGCGCCACCATCAAAAACACAAAGGAAATCTACCCGGGGCTCTTTGTATCCGGCATGGCGGCAAACGGCGTTTCCGGCAGCTTCCGCATGGGGCCCATCTTCGGGGGCATGCTGATGAGCGGGCAAAAAGCCGCGCGACTCATGAGCGAGAGCATCCGCAAAATGGCTGTTTCCTAATTGTGGCATAAGCGGCAAGATGACTTGACTTATACAACAGAAAGCGTACAATACCCGGGTATGAAACATTCTTTTTTCACCACATCAGCTTTGAGTGTCCTGATGGCTTTCGGTTTCACCTCCTGCAATAATGAGGGTAACAACCTGAACACTGCCGTAGCTGCAGCCGATGTCGAGGCCGTGAAGGATATTATCAGCGCCGGAACGGATTTGAATGCTCGTGAGGCAACGCTTGATGGTACTCCGCTGCACGTTGTTGCCACAGCAGATGCCGCCAAAATGGCTAAAGAGGCCGGTAACGAAGATGATGCCGAGGAAATTGCAAAAATAACCGGTCAGCTTACGGAAATTGCAAAGTTGCTCATTGAGTCCGGAGCAGATGCAAGTTTGGTGGATAAAAACGGAGAGACTGCACTCTTCCCCGCTGCGCGTTTGGGACACACCGAGGTGGCAAAAGTGTTCATCAACTCCCAAAAAATGGATTTGAACGCCCGCGCCAAGAACAGCGCCACCGCTATTCTGCCCGCTGCCTGGCATGGCCACACGGAGGTGGTGAAAGCCCTCATTGCTGCCGGTGCCAACATCAACGCGGCCGATGCCAACGGCAACACCGCCCTCATCTTTGCAGCACGCAAGGGACACCTCAATATCGTCAATGCGCTGATTGCGGCACGCGTTAACACCGAGCTGCCGGACATTGCCGGCAAAACGGCTCTCACCTATGCTGCACAAGAGGGTAAAAATGAGGTCATCACGGCTCTCACTGCTGCCGGCGCAGGCCTTAACACGCAGGACATTGACGGCAACACCGCCCTCATGTGTGCGGCTATAGCTAATCAGAACGCTGCCGTTCAGTTGCTCATTGATGCCAAGGCAGACCTCAACCTCAAGAACAAAAACGGTTACAGCGCCATTACCGCCGCTGCTTGGGCCGGCAACACGGAGGCCGTTAAAGCTCTGCTGACTGCGGGCGCCACCATTACCGCCAATGAAATTGAGGGTTTTACCCTGCTCATGAATGCCCGTGGTAACTCACTTTACCTCCCCACGCTCAAGGCTGCCGGAGTGGACCTCAACATGAAGAATGCCGAAGGCAAATCCGCCCTGCAACTGGCCACGGAAAAAGGCCACTCTGCTGTTGCAGAGGCCCTGAAAGCTGCCGGTGCTACGGAGTAAATATCTTGCGGGAAAATACTTCCTCAGCAAAAAGGTGTCTGCCGAACGCGGACACCTTTTTTTGCGTACTGCCTATTTACTGAACAGGGTACTACTCCATCATTTTTTGAGGCGTACAAGGAGCAGAGCAATATCCGCCGGGGTAATGCCGGGGATGCGGGCTGCTTGGCCGATGGTGGCAGGGCGAACGCGGGCAAAACGTTGGCGAGCCTCGGTCTTCATGGCAGGTACGCTCTCGTAGTCAAAATCTTCCGGTATGCGTTTATCCTCTTGGCGCTGCATGCGTTCTGCCGCCACGCGCATACGCTCAATGTGGGCAGCAAATACCACCTCAATGGCAATGGGTTCCCATAGCTCCGGGCTGTAAAGGGAAAGCACCTCCGGTGGCAAATCATGCCAGTCATTCTCCGGACGGCGCAACCATAGGTTGAGCGGAATGCCGTCCACTTTCACACGGTGGGTGTTCTCCACTCCGGCACGGATTGCTTGCAAGCGAGTGGTAGCCAATGCCCCGCGCGCTTCCGACAACAGCCCCAGCTGAGCAGCCTGTGGCGAGAGACGCAAATCCGCATTATCCTGGCGCAAGAGCAAGCGCATTTCCGCACGGCTGGTAAACATACGGTAAGGCTCATCCGTGCCACGGGTTATGAGGTCATCTATCATTACGCCGATGTAGGCCTCGTCACGCCGCAGGATGAAGGGCTCACGCCCCTGCAAGGCCAACATGGCATTGGCACCGGCCATAAGCCCCTGCCCGGCGGCCTCCTCATAGCCGCTGGTTCCGTTAATTTGCCCGGCAAAATACAGGCCGCGCACGCGCTTGGTCTCCAAGGTGGGCAACAGCTCCGTAGGGGGCACAAAATCATACTCCACGGCATAACCGGGTCGAATAAGCTCCGCTCGCTCCAAACCGGGGATGCTGTGCACAATATCTGCCTGCACCGCGTAGGGCAAGCTGGAGGACAAGCCGTTGAGGTAATACTCATCCGTACTGCGCCCCTCCGGTTCTATGAAAATCTGGTGGCGGACTTTATCCGCAAAGCGCACCACTTTATCCTCAATGCTGGGACAATAGCGGGGACCGGTTCCCTCAATCACGCCACCGAACAAGGGACTGCTGTGCAAGTTGGCACGTATAATATCATGCGTACCCTCATGGGTGTATGTGGTGGCACAGGCCAACTGCCGAAGCTCAAAATCCGCATCTGCCAAGTAGTTGAGGGTGCAATGTGGCTCTGTCTCGCGGTGCAATGCCTCGCGGGATGTGTTGCTGAACAAAGGCGGGGGTTCATCCCCGGGTTGCAGGGTCAGTGAGGAAAAATCGATACTGCTGCCTTTAATGCGCGGGGAGGTGCCGGTTTTGAAGCGCTCCAGCGGAAAGCCCAGCTTGGCCAAGTTGTCGGAAATATGGCTGGGAGCTCCTCCCAAACGTCCTCCGGGCAGGTGTTCCATGCCCACATGCAGCAAGCCTCGCATGAATGTACCACTGCACAGCACCACGGCACGGGCGGACAATCGCTGCCCCCATGTGGTCACCACCCCGGCTACGCGCCCCTCTTGCACCACTATTTCCGCCACATCCGCCTGCACCGGGTACACCCCGGGGGTGGTCTCTACAACCCACTTCATGCGGGTGCGGTAGGCGGTTTTATCGCACTGGGCTCGTGGCGCCCTGACACTGGGGCCTTTGGAGGCATTGAGCATGCGGAACTGTATGGCTGTGGCATCCGTATTCAGCCCCATGGCACCGCCTAGGGCATCAATCTCGCGCACGATGTGCCCCTTAGCCAAACCACCGATGGCGGGGTTGCAACTCATCTGCCCGATGGTGTCTAAATCATGTGTCACCAAGGCCACACGGCCACCGAGCCGCGCCACAGCCAGTGCGGCCTCTACTCCGGCATGTCCGCCGCCTATCACCACTACATCATACGCATTTGCCTCCATACGTCACCGCAAGTCTATCAAATTATCCTGCTTACGTCAATGATAACAGGCGCCGTTTTTGCTTTACATTGCACATTGTAGGTGTTATAGTGTACCTACTCCCGCACGGAACGGGCTCCGCACCATGAAGCACTTATTCACCCTGTTATTATCTCTCTTTACCCTCGCTTGGGCGGCGGATACGAGCTACACAGCCACTTGCTCCCGCGTGTATGATGGCGACACGTTTGTTGCATCCAAGGATAATACGGCGGAAGAAATTAAAATACGCCTCTACGGTATAGATGCCCCGGAAAACGCACAGGATACAGCCCTGAAAGAGGCTGACAAAGCAGCTCGCAAAGCTAAGCGAGGCATTTGGGCTGCCTCGGCTCCCGTGCCGCCGTGGAAATGGCGAAAAGCAAATAAAATGAACCATTAACTTTCAATAATGAGAATATGAAAAAAGCAGCAAATGTACGGCGTGTTGCCACCTACGCCCTGTTGGCGGTGGTATGTCTGTTTTTATTAAGTCTTTGCATGCAGCAACTGTACGGCGGATGGTGGTGGGAGGCTCTGCTGGCCTTCTCGGAGGCTGCCACGGTGGGCGCTTTGGCGGACTGGTTTGCCGTGGTTGCCCTGTTCCGGCATCCGCTGGGCATCCCCATCCCGCATACGGCGGTGCTGGTCAAAAAGCAGGATTCCATTGCCGCCTCCATAGCTGCGTTTTTCTGTGATAACTTCTGGGTACCGGAGCAAATTCGTACCCGTCTGCTGAGCATGAACCCCACTGCAGCCATCCTCAACATGTTACGCTCTGCTCCCGCCGCTGCTACCGGCTTGCACGCAGGTATTGCAAAACATGTTAAGGACTTCCTGAGCGCACCGGAAAACCGCAACAACCTGACCTCTCTGCTGGCCTCCTCCCTGCCCTCTCTGCCTCTCAAAAAACTCCTGCTCGCTCTGATGCGCGGTCTCAGCAAATCCGAGCTGCCGAGCCGTGCTGCCGATTTGCTCATCGAGGAAGCTGCAAGCTACACCGCTTCCAATCGCGATGTCATAACCAGCGAGGTCGCAAAGTGCATAACCCCCAAAACTCCATTTATGGGAGATTTGATAAGTGATGGCGTTAAACTGACAATTGCCCCCTTTGTGGCAGACCGCATTTGCAACTATGTGGCCGGCATTGCCGACACCCCGGATCACAACCTGCGCCGTGAACTGAAGGAGTCCATCATACGCACCCTCAAATCCATTGCGGAAGAAGGCCGCTATGATGCTCAGATTACCCAAGCTCTCAACTCTCTGAGCAACCCGAACACCGTCTCGTCCCTGTTAGATGCCTTGCTGCCCGGGCAACAGGAACAACCGCCCACCGCTGATGCCTCCGGCTTTATCTCCGAACTCTGCGCCATCCCGGAACAAAAACCGGAACTGACGGCTGCTCTCAATCAAGCCATTGCCGACATCGCTGCAGAACTTGTGGCCGGCACCTCCGAGCTCATTGCCCGCGAGCTGGAAAACACCATCCGCTCATGGGACATGAACACCATGGTCTCGAAAATCGAGGAGCACGTCGGCAATGATCTTCAGTACATCCGCCTCAACGGTACCTTTGTCGGCGGCCTCATCGGCTTGTTCATTTACGCTGCCACCTGTGCCGTGCAGTGCATTCTCTGACCGCCGGAAAACCGCCTCAGACAAAATGCCAACGTGCCCGCACATTCTCGGGCAGCGCGGGAAAGGTATCATCCCGCCACGCAACGCTTGTTACCACACGGCACGGGTGGCTCAGCCAAGCTGCCCACCACGGCACCGCCGAAACATCAAAGACGAGCTCGCTCATGCTCGTCATGGCTCTCAAGGCCGTGCATCCTAAGCCGCTCTGCTCCACACGGTATGCTCGACTCTCCGGTATTTCTCTCAATATCCCGGCCAGATAGTCCTCATCATCACTGAACAATATCAACTGCCTTATATCTCCGGATAAGCTCTGTAGTGCTCGGCTGAGAAAACGCCGTGTACTCGCATGCAAAACATCATTATCCCTACAGCCACATTTCCCGAAACGGATGCACACCCCGGCTGCGCCTCGCAACTTACGCGGTGACACCAACGGCGCAAACAATCTCCGCACCGCGGCCTGCGCATCCGCAAAATATGCCGCGGACTGGCTACGCACCAATAGCGCACCGCTCCGCACCTTCCCGGGTATGGGCTTGTACTCCATCATTCCGTGTCGGTAACTTATCGCCTCATTATCTCCACCGGGTGTGCTTTTGAGCACATCTTGCCCAATGAGCCGGCTCAACGTCCGTGTTTGCGGACTATACTGCCACGGCACACGGCATTCTACCCCATGGCGCAACGCATGAGCATACGCTGTTGCTATACCATGCAGAATTTCGCCTTGCTGCATGCCCTCCGTAAAACAGGGGGATATGTGCGGCATCACGATTGCGGTGCTCTCGTTTTCTCGCACGCGCCGACGTTGCCCCTGCGGCTGCGTTATCATGGCGGATGAGTTTATGTGTGCAGACATCACCCGCTGTGATAACATAGCGGCTTATTTTTTGCACGTTCAAATTACCGCGCACGCACTTTTCAGCATTCCTGAACAATCAAACAACGGCAAGCTGCTCACCTTTTATAAAAGAGCTAAACAGAACAATAAAACGGCGCAACTATATTTGAGTGTTAAAGTCTTACAAAAATGCACACCCATTATTACCACACAACAAACACCCCCTTGCACATATTAAAAATAAACCCCTCATAACATTTACAGTCAACACATAAAAAGAACACACTTGCTTTATTCCCATTTTATATGTTTACACAGCTTGCATGCTCCCGGACGCATCGCTTCCGGAATCTCACTTTTACTCAATATATCGGAATTATGGCTGTAAGAAGAAACAAAATTCCCCGCTTATTGATTGGCGCCGGTGGTGTGCATTTGTACGATTTGCCGGGCGTTACTTACCCTCCCGAAATCCTGAAAAATACGGAAAAGCCTCCGGAGAAGAAGCCTCGGCTTGAGCCTTGTCTGTTCTTGTCGCATCCTCCCAGATGGGGCATGCCGACAGCTGAAGTCGCTCGGCAATTGGGTTGTTCGGAAGGAGCTGCCCGCATGCGCTTGCGGCGTTTCAATGTTGAGCACTGTTATGTACGCAACAAAAGCGGTCGCATTTGTGCCTACTGGCGGCGTGAACAGGTAAAAAATTTACTCCAATCCGTTAACAAGGTTGTGGAGTTTATGCCGAATTGTTATATCTCGGCCACGGCTGCCACTCATTTATTGCAAATATCTCGTTGCACGCTCACGCGGTATGAGTGCCGCTACAATCTTCACCCCATGCGTGTCCTGTTCCGTTCCGGCACGTACAAATGCATCAGAACTTTCTACTTGCGCTCGGAAATCATGCACCTGATGCGTGTGTTGCATCACCTATCATGAACTCTTCCTTTACCTTGGGGGATTCTGTTATGTCGTCCGTGGACGGATGGACTTATCAGAAGTTCTCCCATGGTATTGCAACGTGCTTTCCCCGTTTAGCCTGAATTTAGCCTGAAAAGTGCGTGCGCGACTTTTATTCGGTGCTTTTTCGGAGTTTTCGTGGTATCTCTGTGAATCGGCTCTCGGGAACAGCGCTTGTTCCTTCTGAGTTGCAACATTCAATCCTGTTATGAATACCAACACAACAAATACCGCCGGTGCTCTCGCTTCCGAGGGCGTGTCTCCCGATTTCTCTTTCACCGCAAGCGTAAGCCCCATTGGGTTCTCTCGCACCTCTTTCACCGAACCGCAGAAGCCCGGTAGCGACTGGGATACGGTGTACTCCGGTGTGTGCGTTGACCTGATGAATCAGGCGGCTGTCACCAATCAGCTTGTTCTCAAGGGCGATAAGCTTGTGCTCACCCGCCCCACGCAGCTTTCCGTCTGTATGACGGTGGATGACCACGGCGATTTGCTGATTTCCGATACGGAATTGGCAGACGATGCCATTCCGTCCGCCTTTGAGGCTGCCCCTGTGCTCAGTAACGATGAAGCCGACATTCTGAACTTCACAGGCTCCGTTTGCTTCCATATGGATTTGCAAGGTGCGGAGTGGCAGGATTTCGACAGTGGAGCCTCTGCTTGGAAACGCCCTGTCCGCACGCTTGTGCTGCCCGCAGGTGATTATTTCATCTATGGTCGCGTAACCAACGACCCGATGAACGGTGGCAATGCCAATAACCGTAAGCTCTTCCGCTACGCTATCCAAGCCAAACAGGCATGTGCCGAGGTAGAATACAAGGGCGGTATTCCGCAGGTTTGCAATACCTGCGTCTGCGGTAACACCACCGATGGTGATGCAGACCGCCATGCTGCCACGCAAGCCCCCGGTTGGGAGGGCGATGCTTGCCCGAGCTTCGTCACGCTCCATCCCCAGAACGGCAAGGCTCTGTACGATTCCCCTTGGCGCTGGACTGCTGCCATTGTAGGCTCTCAGGTAGTTATCACGCCGCCTGTGGGTGAGGCTCTGCTTTTTGAAATCCCCGCAGAGGATGCTTCCGATGCCGGTACAGCAGGTGCTTCCGGCATGGCTATCAACCGCATTCAGTATCAGGATGCAGCTTTCAATGCCACCACTTCCCGCACCCCGGCTTACATCATGATGAAGGATGCCAACGGCCTTTGCATGACCTTTGACATGAGCAACGGCACCGTGTACAGCATCACCAGCCCCGAGGGGCGCAAAGTGACAGCAAGCGACCGAGCGCAGCATGTGCAGACGCAGTTTGACAATGAGGGCAACCTGCTTTCCTGTGCTTCTGCTGAGGCTAAACTCGTGTGCTCCACCGCCGATAATGGCGATTTGCAGCTCGATTGGTTCACGCCTGATGCTGCAGAGGGCGCTACACCGTTCAAGCAAGAGACGATTCAGCGCAGCGGTAACGACACCTCGCTCACCCGTCAGCAGACAGGACGCGACCCGCACAGCCTTGTACGTTCGGAATCCAACGGCGTTGTGACCATCACCAAGGGCGCAGGCGATGAAGCCATCGTGCAGCGCTACGAGACCACCTACCCCATGAATGGCCTCCTGGTGCGCACGGAGTCGGTTTACTATGCAGCAACTCCCGATAATGTTGCATCTTGCACGCGTTCGGTGTATAACTACTCGGATGCCGGTTGGCAGCTGTATTCCGTGACGGAGGGCTTTGGCTCCGACCTTGCCCGCAGCACTAGCTACATCTACAACGGCAACCGTCTTACCAAAATACAACGCTTTGACGGCAGCTATACCGAATATGAGCATGACTCCCTCGGTCGTACCACCATGCAAAAATCCCCTTGGGCAGCAAGCCTTACCAAGGTAACTCGCACCACTTATGCTACGGCACGATTCTTCGATATTCGCCCCGCTTCGGTGGCAGAGTATCATGTCAATGCTTCCGGCACGGAGGTGCTGTTCCGAAATACAGCCTACAGCTACGAGGAATCCGCTGAGCTGGAGCGTGTCACCACCACGGTAACGGCAGGTGGCAGTTCGCAGCAGCAGGTGAGCATTGAGGAGACCTACGGCGCAGAGCCTGCCTATGCCTACGCAGCAGGCAAGCCGAAGTTCTCGCAAGGTATTGACGGTGTGCAGACTGTCCACGAGTACGAGGCTACTACCGAGCACGGTGCTATCCACAAGCATACCTCCATCACCAAAGCCAACGGTGAGTTGGTAGCAGCTCAGAGCCGTAAGAGCGAGAGCTTCATCGCCACCGATAACACTACCACCTTTGAGCAGGAAAGCATTTGGGACGGCACGCAATGGCTGATCTTGGACACCACGGCTTACGAGTACGATGAGCAGCAACGTGTGGTCAAGACGACGTGCGGCAACGGACGTTTCAGCACCACTGAATGGATGTGCTGCGGACGCCTGAGTGAAACGGACGAGGACGGCATCACCACCACCTACGCCTATGATTCCGCGCGCCAGCTCACGGAAATTTCTCGTGAGGAGGTGTACGACGGTGAGACCTGCATCACCCCCGAGACCATCACGGAATACACTCGCGATGC
>JAFQDN010000071.1 GCA_017415995.1 Akkermansia sp.
AGCCATGGGAAAAGAGTGGTTCAGGAAAATGGGATTAGTCTCATTGCAGAGCGTAATCTGTAAAGGTTAGGAAACCGCCGTATGCCATAAAAGGCACGTACGGTGGTGTGTGAGGGGGCGAAAGCCCCCTACACGATTTAACGCAACAGGATTGCCTCATTCCCCGCAACTGGGACAGGCGCTGGCGCGCGCTGAGGCAAGACGCCGGCTTCACCCATTGGACGTCAGATGTATGCCGTCACACCTTTGCCAGTTACCACGCTGCACAATTCCGCAATTTGCCTGAACTTCAGCTGGAGATGGGACACCGCGACAGCAGCCTACTTCGTAGTCGCTATATGATGCCGGTGAGTAAAAAAGAGTCCGATATATTTTGGTCTGACCATTTGCTCAAAAGTGTTCCGAAGCCTAAAAAAAGACAGGTAAACATTTAATGAGTCTACCAATCGTATCATGGCGAATAAGTCGCAAATTGTAGATTAGTTTGAGAGCGCCTGAAACAGAGCCCCTAATTTGGAGTCTGAGGCTTACGCCCTAAGCTAGGTCACCCGCCGGCGCAGGTTCAGAATTCAGCTCATCTACGGTTAGCAAACAGTCCAAAACACCGCTTAACCGCGAGAGGTAGGCATATGAGTAAGCTTTTTTATACATAACTCCCTTAAAAAAGCGTGTGTGTATGAGCTTTTGGCTTGTTAGGAGGGATGGATATGTTATAATGAAAGGCACGATGAGTAAAGAACGTATATATGCGGATGGGGTGGAAAACGTCTCCTTGGTGGAGGGGATGGTGAGGGTGGATTTGTTCCACTACGGGATGAGAGTGGAGGGGATGACTGTGACACCGCATGAGGTAACGCAGCAGTTGGTGCTGCCGCCGGGGGCGTTTTTACGGGCGTTCGAATCGATGCAGCGCTTTGTGGCAGAGTTGGAGAGGCAGGGGGTGGTGACGCGCGGAGCAGCGGTGCAGGAAGTACAGCCGAATAGCAGCCCGGTGGTGCAGCCCAAGAAGCAGTGGGGCTCATCCCCTAATTTTGCGTAAGGTGTAGAAGCATGGAAATGACGGATTCAGAGCGTACGGCGCGGGCGTGTTTGGAGGAGCTGGCAAAGCTCCGCCCGGATGGTGCAGCGCCGGAGGCGGTGCAGGGGGAAGCCCCCCTGGAAGACCGTGAGCGCGTGGTGGAGGTGCTGACGGCTCTGCGCCTGGAGCCTGAAGCGCGGGAGGATGTGACGGTGGATGAGCTGAGCACCCACTTTGGCTCACCGGTGATGCTGCAACTGCTGAATGCGAATTGGGTTATTTTTTTGGGATGCCGCAAGGGAGCAGAGGGCGAGGAACCGCACTACGCAGTGTTTGACCCGCTGAGCAATGAGAGCGGGCATGTGATATTCCTGAAGAGCGAGGCCTTGCAAAAGGCGTGGGCGGGTGCTGCTGTGTTTTTGCGTGGGTTTACAAATCAACATTTTGCGGCAGATGGACGGCATACCTTGCTGTATTGCTTGGTGAGCATATGCCGGCACCATAATTTGGATGCAGATGTGCGGCACTTGTTGCATGAATATGCCGTGGAGGAAGAGCCGAGCCTGAGCCTGCTGCTGAAGATGGCGGATGACTTGGGGCTGCATGCCCGCAAGGGACGCATGCGCTGGGAGAAGCTGGAGGAGCGCGAGCATTTGTTCCCCTGCATCGGGGTGACGCATGAGGGTAAGGGCGTGGTGCTGTGCGGTATGCGTGAGCAGCCTTTACCCCCCGGCCGGGAGGAGCCGCCGAACGCGGAAGAGGAGAGACCCTCCCAAATTGCCGTGTGGAACCCCGTTCCGCAGGGTGACAGCGCGCCCGGTATGGTGTGGCTGAGCCGTGAGGAGTATGAGCAGCTGTGCAGTGGCGAGCTGGTGCTCTTTAAGCGCGTGTTTTCCCTGACGGATGAGAACCGCCCCTTCGGCTTGCTGTGGTTTGTGCCGGAGTTTCTGCGCCAGAAGAGTTTGCTGAGCCAAGTGGCACTGGCCGTGTTGGCCATGAGTGCCATAGGCTTGGTGACGCCGCTGTTTTTCCAGATGGTGGTGGACAAAGTGTTGGTGCACCAAAGTTACACCACCCTCACCGTGTTGGGAGTGGCAGTATGCACGGCGCTGGTGTTTAACGCCTTGCTGGAGTTTTTGCAGAATTACATGCTGATATTTGCCACGAACCGCATTGATATTCGCTTGGCAACCAAAACATTCCGTAAATTGCTGAACTTGCCGGTGGATTTTTATGAGCGAATCTCCAGCGGTGTGCTCATTAAGCACATGCAACAGACGGAAAAGATACGCCAATTCCTGTCGGGGAGCTTGTTTTTCAGCCTGTTGGAGCTCATATCATTGCTGGTGTTCCTGCCTGTATTGTTTTGGTACAGCACAAAACTGACCTTTGTGGTGTTGCTGTTCACCGTGCTGATGGCCTTGGTCATTGGTGTGCTCATTAAGCCATTCCAGCGCAGGCTGGAGGAGCTGTACCAAGCGGAAGGACGCCGCCAAGGCATGCTGGTGGAGACGATACACGGCGTGCGTACGGTTAAATCCTTGGCGTTGGAGCCCGTGCTGCAACGCAAGTGGAATGATACGGCGGCATATGCCATTTCCCGCTACTTCAACGTGGCCAAAATCTCCATGAGTGCCCGCACCCTTAGCCACTGGCTGGAGCGTCTGATGGGGGTGTGCATCATTTGGGTGGGGGCATTGGCCGTGTTCGACGGCGAAATTTCCGTGGGCGCGCTCATTGCCTTCAACATGCTGGCGGGGCGCGTGACGGGGCCGCTGGTGCGCATCGTAGGCTTGGTGCATGAGTACCAGCAGACGGCATTGTCCGTGCGCATGCTGGGTGTGGTGATGAATGCCAAGGATGAGCAGGTGGGCGGTGGCGTGCGCCAACCGTTGCGGGGTGAAATCTCCTTTGAGAACATCCACTTCCGTTATTTGCCGGATGCCCCGCCGGCCATCCGTGATTTTACCTACCGCATTCACCCCGGTACCACCGTGGGCTTGGTGGGGCGCAGTGGCTCCGGCAAAACAACCGTCACTAAGCTGATGCAGGGGCTTTATCCCTTGCAGCAGGGCGTGATTAAGTATGACGGCATTGACCTACGCGAGATTGACCGCGCGCACCTGCGCTCCCACATCGGCGTGGTGTTGCAGGACAATTACTTCTTCCACGGCACGATACGGGAGAACCTGACGCTCACTAAGAAGGACGCCACCATGGAAGAGGTGATATATGCCGCCCGAGTAGCGGGAGCGGAGGAGTTTATTCAGAACTTGCCGCGTGGCTATGACTCTATGCTGGAGGA
The DNA here is from genome assembly GCA_017415995.1 of Akkermansia sp. GTDB lineage: Bacteria > Verrucomicrobiota > Verrucomicrobiia > Verrucomicrobiales > Akkermansiaceae > Akkermansia. The sequence goes on from JAFQDN010000071.1 coordinate 3,324, forward strand.
AAATGCCAGCAACTTATCCGGCGGGCAGCGCCAGCGTTTGGCCATAGCCCGGGCCTTGCTGCCTAACCCGCGTATATTGATATTTGATGAAGCAACGAGTGCCCTTGACCCGGAAAGCGAGACACTCATACGGCGCAATCTTAAACAGATAGCGCACAACCGCACCGTGTTCATCATCTCGCACAGGCTTTCCATACTGTGCCGTGCGGATGATATTGTGGTGCTGGAGAAGGGCTCCATACTGGAGCATGGTACGCATAAGCAACTGGTGGCAGCCAAGGGGCTTTACGCCTCCTTCTGGCAGCAACAGATGGGAACCGATGATGAATAATGGCCATGGCTCGTAAAAAGAAAAAGCTCAGAGAATTAACGGATGCGGATATAGCCGCATGCGAGCCGGAATCCATATGGCTGGAGACACGCAAATGCCCGTTGCCGGCGCATGCTGTGCTGTGGGTGGTCATCCTGATGCTGGTGACAGCCGTGGTGTGGGCCTGTTTGGCCAAGGTGGATGTAGTGGTGGTGGCGGAGGGTAAGCTGGTGACCTCGCGCCCGAATATCACGATGAAACCGCTGGAGCGCACCGTGGTGAAGAGCGTGCCCGTGCGCGTGGGGCAGGTGGTGGAGAAGGGTGAGGTATTGGTGGTGTTTGACTCCACCGTGAACGCAGCGGAGCTCAACTCCCTGACGGAGCAGCGTAACCACCACCTCTGCCGCAAACTCCGACTGCAGGCGGAGCAAGCCGGTGAGGCTCAGTTGGTGTTGCCGGAGGATTTGGCAGCCACGGCTGCGGCGGCTCAGCAGCTCAACCTCTTTGCCGCCCGTAAGGATTATTATGAAAAACGCTGTGCCTACCTCAACAGTAGCATTAACCGCTACAAGGCCACCGTTGCATCGTTGGAAAAAGCCCTTGAAAAATACACGGAGCTCATGGAGCCCATCCTCGATATCGAGAACCGCTATGTTAAAATGGCAGACGAGGGTACGGCCTCCAAGGTGGAGATGATGCGTGTGCGCATGCAGCGCATGGGCAATGAAATTGAAATGGAAAACCAGTGCACCCGCTTGGCTGAGGACTCCCGCATGATGCAGAGTGCCTTTGCCGAGCTGGAGACTTTCCGCTCCGAGTGGCGCCGCCAAATTGATGAGGAATTGGCTGAAACGCTGCTGCAGCTGGTAGCCTTGGATGAAAAAATCCGGCAAACGGCCTACTTGGCCTCCATTGAGTACATGCGTGCACCCTGCCGTGCCGTGGTGCATGAGATTGCACCCTACCAAGAGGGCTCAGCTGTGCGTGAGGCGGAGTCCCTCATCTCCCTTATCCCGTTGGATGTGCCCTTGGAGGCGGAGATTGATATTCTGCCCAAGGATGTGGGCTTGCTGCGTAAGGGGGATGTTGCCCGCCTGAAGCTGGAGGCCTTCCCCTTCCAAAAATACGGCACTTTGCAGGGTACTATCACCTTTATTTCGGCGGATACGTATGAATCCGCCTCCAATATGGATGCGGAGGATGCCCCGGTGGCTACCGGCGGTAAGCGTCCGCAGTACCGCGCGCGTCTTGCCCCGCAGGGGGCTCTTTCCGGCGTGCAGGCGGAGGCTTGGCAAAGCGCCGGCATGAAGCTCCGAGCTGAAATCAAGGTGGGAGAGCGTACGGTTATCTCCTATCTTTTGCACCCCTTCCTCAAGGCGATGGATGAATCCATTCGCGAACCTTAACTCATTTATCATAATACATTACTAATCATGAAAACAAAATTCTTACTCTCTCTCGCAGCCTTGCTGACCGCTACCGGGGCTTGGGCTGCTGAAACGTACACCGTTACCACGGCTGCTGAGTTTGCCACGGCATGGGGCAAATTGGCAGAGGGAGACACCATTGTCTTGGGTGCGGATATTGTGCTCTCCGGGGTAGAGCTTGCTCCGTGTGAGCTTTCCGGGGTTACTCTCACCTCGGCCGAGGGTGGCAAATATACCCTGTCCGTAGCCCCGCCATTGGGCAATGTTGCCCTCAATAATGTGATGCTGCAAAACTCCCAAAGTACGGAGGCTCCCTTGGTGAGCATTGACGAAGAGGTGACATTTAGCAACGGAGTGGAAATTGCCTATGCCGGCGGTGGTGCCGTGCGTGTGGAAAAGGGCGGTGTGCTCAACATCCGTGATGCTGCCGGGTTCCGTAACAACCAAGCTGCGGAAGGCCCGGCTGTTTATGTGGCCGACCAAGATGTTGCAGCGGAAGGTGCCGAGGTTTACCACGTCAACATCGAGACCACGCAGGATTTGACTTTCTCCGGCAATGCTGCGGACTCCGGCAGCTATGCTAATGATATTTACTTGGGTAAGAACGCTAATGCGCTCCTGACGGCTGCGGATGCCACGCTGACACTCGGTGGCGGTGTTATGTCGGATGCAGATGGCTCGTCCTCTATTACTACGAGTGGTAACGGCCGGTTTGTCATGGGGGATGGCTCGTTTTACTATGGCTCCTTGCAGGTGGAAGAAGGTACAGTGGTTATAGCCGGAACCACGTGGGGTGCCGGGGCAGATTCCGGGGCGCAGATAACGGTGTTGGCCGATAATGCCGGTGCTACCTTGGAGTTGCAGGAAAATGCTCAAGTGAATGCTACTGTTACCTCCCACAACATATTGGCCGTAACAGGTAATGCTACCTTGGGAGGCGATGCCACCTTAGGCGGTGAGCTCGTCTTCACCGACAGCACCCTGACCGTGATGGGAAATCTTACTCTTACAGAGGGCGTCACCTTTACCTTGGTAGACTATGCGGTAGGTGAACACCTGCTGATAGATAACTACAACTCCTTTAGCGGTAGTGTGGAAAATATTACTCTGGCGGATAGCGGGCGCTATGGGTATACCCTTGAGCTCCGTGATGATGACATTTACGTGAAGGTGGTGTCGCTGGGGACGGATCTTACTTGGAAGGGTGGCAAAAAGACCTCGTGGGGGGTGGATTCTGCTACTCTTTGGACCGGTCCGGACGGCGAGGTGCGGTATCAGGATGGTGACCATGTGCATTTTACCACACCCGGTACGATTTCCATTGTCGGTGTTGTGGAGCCCGGCTCTGTTACGGTGGAATGCAATAAGTCTGTGACCTTCAAGACCTCTTACAACAAGAAAACCAAAACCTACTCCGGCGAGATTGCCGGTGTGGATACCGTGTTGACTGTGAATTGCGGTCCCAAGGGTAAGCTGAACATGAATGACGGCAATACCTACGGCGGTGGTACTAAGATTATGGGAGGCACGGTGATTACCAAGGGTGCGGGTTCTTTCGGTACGGGGGATATTACCATTACAGGCGGTACACTGGACCTCAAGAGCAAGGCCGTGGCGAACATGATTTTCTTGGAGGGCGATGCCGTTATTAAGGGTGGCAAGAAGTTTGCCGGCTCGTTGGCCATGGATGGTAATCTGCTCAAGGGTTCGCTGCTCAATATTGCGGCAGGTCAGTCGGCAACCATTTTCAGCGGTACCATTAACGGTACTATCAGCGGTGCGGGTGATACCATCATTACCTTCAATCCGGAGTATTACCCGGAGGCCACGGCTCCCGTGCTCGATACTAAGGGCAAAATTACCACCGCCACG
>JAFQDN010000043.1 GCA_017415995.1 Akkermansia sp.
ATATATAAGCATTGTATGCAATACTAATATATTATATTAAAATCACTTGTTTATATACAGCGTTTTAAGAAATTCATAATCAACAAATAAGATACATTTAATAAATTTTGCATGACACAATCCCCAATGCGTTTGCCCTGCATGCCAATTGTTTTGCCTTGCCAAAAGGAGCAGAACATGCTATGCTGCTGTGCCGCCGCACCTTAAACCGCACACGAATAAGATATGATGAACGCAATACCGAACGTACTGGCAGGGCGCTACGCGTCTGACACCATGAAGAGCATTTGGTCCGCCGAGGGCCGCATCGTACTGGAGCGCGAGTTCTGGATAGCCGTGATGAAAGCCCAAAAAGACCTTGGGCTGGACATACCGCAGGAAGCCATAGACGCCTATGAGCGCGTGAAGGGAAGCGTTGATATTGAGTCCATCAACAACCGTGAGCGCATTACCCGCCATGATGTAAAGGCTCGTATTGAGGAGTTCTGTGACCTTGCGGGGCACCAACACATCCACAAGGGGATGACCAGCCGCGACCTGACGGAGAACGTAGAGCAATTGCAGGTGTGGCGCAGCATGCAAATCATCCGCGATAAGGCAGTTGCGGTACTGGACCGCATGAGCAGGCATGCAGCCGCTTGGCGCAACCTGGTATTCGGCGCCCGCACCCACAATGTAGCAGCACAGGCCAGCACCATGGGCAAGCGCGTGGCAATGTTCGGCGAGGAAATCGTACACTGGACACACGCGTGGCTCAGCATGATGGAGCGCTACCGCGTGCGCGGGCTCAAAGGTGCCGTCGGCACGCAGCTGGACCAACTTTCCCTCTTCGGCAAGAACCCGGAGACCGTCCGCGAGCTGGAAAACCGCATTTGCACCCACCTCGGCATCTCCACCAAATGGATGAATGTGGGGCAAGTGTACCCGCGCTCACTGGACTTCGAGATTATCTCCGGCTTGGTGGGTCTTTCCAGTGGTCCGAGCAGCTTCTGCAAAACCTGGCGCCTGATGGTGGGGCACGAGCTGTGCACCGAGGGCTTTGCCAAGGGGCAAACCGGCTCCAGCGCCATGCCGCACAAGCAAAATCCGCGTTCATGTGAGCGCGTCAACGGCTTCCACGCCATCCTCAAGGGACACCTGAGCATGATTGGCGGCATCATCGGCGACCAGTGGAACGAGGGCGATGTGTCCTGCTCCGTAGTACGCCGCTGCGTACTGCCGGACGCCTTCATGGCAGCGGATGGCCTGTTTGAGACCTTCCTGACCGTGCTGGACCAAATGGGCGTGTATGAGCCGGTGATTCAGACGGAGCTGAACCGCTACTTACCCTTCCTGATGACCACCACCATCATGATGGCTGCTGTAAAACGCGGCGTAGGCCGCGAGGAAGCGCATGAGGTGATTAAAGAGCACGCCGTTGCCGTGTCTGACGACCTGCGCCGCGGCAGCATTTCCACCAATGACCTGCTGGACCGCCTGGGAGCGGATGGCCGCCTGAAGCTCACCCGAGAAGAAATACAGGAGATATACGACGCCAACGCCGGCGATACGGGCATGGCGGGTGACCAAGTGGACGCCTTCTGCGCCATGGTGCAGGAGCTGGCGGAACAGTACCCGGCAGGGGTGGGCTACACCCCCGGCGCCATCCTGTAACAACTTCGCACCACACCATGGCAGAGCCGAGTGAGAGAGTCCTGTTTGAGAATGCAGCCTACCGCCTGACGGCAAGCGGGCTGCAGCAGGCCGGGCTCACCGCGGAGCTGGAGGGCACGGAAAAGCTGCACATCACCCGCGAGGGTGGAGCAACCCGCACCGTGAGCATTCCCGCACCGCCTGCCGGCTGCACAGGCATGCGCAGCAGCATCCCTCTGCTCACCGCCATGTACAACCTCGCCATCCATGAGCTGCGCGCCAATATGCACGAGGGCGGGCTCATGCTGGCCGGGGCAAACTGGTCCACCGTGTGGACCCGCGATATTGCTTACGCCGCGGCACTCGGTGCTGTCATAGCCGAGCCCGCAGCCGTGCAGGCCAGCCTCAAATCCCGCGTGCAGGGCGGCATCATCATGCAAGACACCGGCACCGGCGGTGGCTGGCCCATCTCCACGGACCGCGTGGTGTGGGCACTGGGCGCGCGCAATCTGTACAACATCACCGGCGACCGCGAGTGGCTGAGCTTCTGCACGCAGGTGCTCACCGCCACGCTGGAGCAAGACGCCGCCATGTTTTCCACCCGCAGCACCGCCCTGTACCCGGGTGAAACCAGCTTCATCGACTGGCGCGAGCAGAGCTACCCGCAATGGATGAGCATGGCAGATATAGGCAACTCCTACGCCTTGGGCACCAACACACTGCACTACATCGCCCACGTCATCACCGCCAAACTCCTGCGCGAGCAGGGCAAGGATGCCGAGGCGGAAACGTACGCCACCCGTGCCGCCACCCTCGGCAAAGCCATACAAGACACCTTCTGGAGCCGCGCCCACATGCACTACTGCATGTACCGCACGGCAGATGGCTGCATGTCCGAGCGAGTGGACTCACTGGCCACCGCCCTCACCGTACTCTGCGGTCTGGCCGGTGAGCACAGCGCCCGCGCCCTCAACGCCATACCGCGCTCCCCCTGGGGCACCCCGGTATTCTCCCCCTACAAGTCGGACACCCCCGCATGCTACCACAACCGCGCCGTATGGCCCTTCCAAGAGGCCTACGTTCTGCTTGCCCATGCGGAAATGCTGGACACCGCAGGCGCAGCCTTCTCCATGGCCTCCATCCTGCGTGCAGCCATGGCATTCGGCACAAACAAAGAGAACTTCCGCGCCGACACGGGCGAGGCGGAGGACACCCTGCTCAACTCCGACCGCCAACTGTGGAGCGTGAGCGGCATGCTCAGCCTCTTCTACCTCGGGCTCTTCGGCATCCGCTTCGAGGGCAACAACCTCGTCTTCTCCCCCTGCGTGCCGAAAAGTTTTGCAGGCAGCCACTGGCTCACCAAGCTGCGCATCCGTGGCATGGAGCTCAACGTCCACATCAACGGCTACGGTACGGAAATATGCTCCGTCATCATTAACGGCAAGGCTGCCTCCCCCATCATCCCGCTGGACACCACCGGTGGCCTGCAAATTGAGATTGAGCTTATCCCCCAAGATGAGGAGGAACCCGCCGCCGACTTCCCCGCCGCGCATGAGGACCTGCCCGAGCCACAGTGGGACGCCCCCACCGCCAAGCGCCTCAGCTGGCACCCTGTACCGGGAGCAAGTGCCTATTACGTCTACGCCAACGGCAAAGCCATCGGCACCACGCCGGATTGCTCCTACACCCCGCCGCAGAACGCCAACTACTGCAACGTGTACCGCGTGCAAGCCGTAGCGGACCACGCCACCTCCTCCCTCAGCCAACCTTTTGAATGTCCCCTGCCCGGGGCGCGCCAATTCCTGCAACCCGCCCGCATCGGTGAGGAGACCGAGTACACCGTAGAACACGGCCGCGCCTGGCTGGACACCCGCCCCTGCACCTCACAGCTGGATTACGAGAAAATAACCCTTGCACCCGGCACCTACACCATACAGGTAGAGTACTGCAACGCCACCGCCTCCAAGCGCGACGGCGACACCTGCGCCCTGCGCGAGCTGCTGGTGGATGGCACCCCCACCGCCATCATCCCCCTGCCCCACAACACGGAGCAAGACCACTGGGAGGACTACTCACTCACCGCCCCCATCACCCTGCACCTCACCGCAGGCGTGCACCGCTTCTCCCTGCGCTACAACCCCACCACATGCACCAACTCCAACGGCACACTCAACCAGTGCATGGTGAAAGCCCTCATCATCACCCGTAAGGATTAAGAAGATAACGACTAACAGCGCGATAAATGGGAATTTGAAGATTAGTTTGCGAGCCGTAGGCGAGCGGAATTCAGAGCCCCGAAGGGGCGCCATAAAATAGCCCGGCGGTGGAGCCCCGTAGGGGCGGAACCCCGGGAAACGGCCACAAAATTAAATGCGAACCCCGGAGGGGTGGCATAAAGCGTGGCTCGGAATACGGCATTGTTTCAAAATGCCACAAACATGATAAATCACGCGCCCACAACAGCTCGGAGCTCCGCTTCGCTACGGTCCTCGCCATTATATGTCGGCCTACGCTGCGTCGCTTCGCTCCGTCGCTCCGGGCTCAATTTTCTTTTTTACGCTACCCCGGGGTTCCGCGGCTTCGCCGCTCCACCGCCGGGCTATTTTATAGCGCCCCTCCCGGGGCTCAAATCTAGGGCCGTGAACAACATTGGTATGAAACACACACAAGCTCTTGTGTCATGGCGTGATTGTCGCATGCTAGATGGGGGGGGTAAGGTGGTATTCTAAAAGAATGAAGCGACTGGTAGCAATCGCTGTGGCGTGCATGCTCAACCAGTGCATAGTGAAAGCCCTCATCATCACCCGTAAGGATTAAGCAGGGAGCTATCCCGGCAGGTTAGTTGGCTCAGGAAAGCGTGAGCTCCGGTGAATGATTTCACTTTTTCATTTTCCTTCTCACGAGTATCCAGCTTCCATTTATGCCGTCATTACATAAAATCCCCACATATTCCCAGCCTTTGTAGCCCCCTATGTGCAGACGATAGCCGGGTATTTCGATAGGCTCAAGCTTATCTGAATTCTCTTTTTTGTGTCGTTCAGCAGCATAGGCCATAGTTTCTCTGTCAATGTGAACGGCGCCATACTTATATTCAATATCAGTAGCTGTCAGAGAAACGGGCAGCGTAGCTGATGAGCGAATTGCAACAGGAACAACAGGAGTGCAGAATTCATCTCCTTCCTTGCTAACTTTATCGGAGTCCTCAGATATAGTCGTTGTCGGCAATGACGAGTTTCCTCTCATCAATTGAAAGACTAAAAGAAGGGCTATCATAGTCAGAAGTCCTGTATGGACAACCTTAAAGAACATATCGATTTGATTTCTTTTCTCAACTTCCTCGGAATCAAGACTTGTGTAACCCTCTTCTTGGCCGGATTCTTGGCATGAGTGCTTATTTTCTTCATTTGACGATGAAGGTGTTTTCTTTATGTTCATTGCCTGTTCTTTTCTTTTATTATTGGCGAGAACCGCAAGCACATCACCAAGCTGCACCCATTTTGTTTCTCCGGCTTTACAAACTTGCGTGTCATCAAATATTTGCCCTTGATGACGCAATTTCCTGATTTGCGCAAGTGTGTATGGTCCTACGACTTGATTATTATCATCCGTATAATAATATTCTGTTGTATTTTCAATCATAACGGCTATCGTATTAAGGTGTACCCCGTTTCCTTACCACCGGCTATGTCGCTAGAGGAATATCTAAGCCAATGCTTGGAACCGTGGTCAGTTCTACTACTTTATGCATTGATTGTCAATCCTAATTTTTGGCAACTTTGAATTCAAAGCACCGAGATTTACGAATGGGAGACTCAGCAACGGTGAGAATTACTTCCTCGCCCTTGACGATTTCTGTGAGGTCACTATTCGCCACCCTATAGAGAGGCTTGTTAGGAAATAACAACGGAGATTCAAGAAACTCCGCTGCTGTCCCCCACCTCAGCTCGGCACCCTCTATGGCACGTATTTGAAAATCAGTCAATAGCTGAATTTTGCGCTTGCCATGGCATGGGGGTGTGTGATACAATCCGCGCGCGGGCAACGCACCCCGCATGGTGAACAATGAAGAAGCACTCTCTCCTCATAACAGCCATCCTGGCTTTTATACTGATGGCAGGCGCGGGATTCTCCGTTGCAACGGCAGACACAGAAACCGCCGCGCCGGCGGCTGTCCTGAGTGGGCCTGATACGCAACCGGCACCCGCCACCGCACCACAAACACCGTCGGCCGAGGAGAATGAGACTACGGCCGATACCGGCGAAATTGAAATCGGGCAAATGGACATCAGCACGCTGGAGGGGCAAATTCTCGGCGTGCCACAAGGGACCGTTCAGGATGTACACATCGAAAAAACATACCCCGGACTTACCCTGCAACGCCATAATTTTGAGGCGGACATGATGCTGGCCTTGGAGCGCGGGATGTGTGACGCGTGCGTGATGGATGACGTCATTTGCTATGCCTTAGCCCGCAAGAAGCCCATCATCAAGCTGTATGAGGACCCGAACCTGCCCATCAACTACATGGGCATGGCATTCACCAAAGATGCCGAGGGAGAAGAGTTGAGCCGTTTATTCAACAAATTCCTCGGTGAGCTGAAAGAGAGTGGCGAATTGGAGGAAATCTGCAACAAGTGGATATACCACTTTGATACCGCTGAAATGCCACAGCTGGACATTCCGACGGAGGGCAAGCCCATCGTCGTAGGCATGGAGCCCTGCACAGAACCCATCGTCTTTATGCGCAATCAAGAGATTGTGGGGCTGGATGCCGAGCTTATATACCGTTTTGCAGCATATGCCAAACGCCCGGTGAGAATTGAGAACATCGACTACTACGGATTGCTCACCGCCGTTGCAGCCGATAAGATAGACATAGCCGCCTCCGGCTTCCTGATTACGGCAGACCGCCGCAAGAGCGTTATCTTCTCGGATTATTACTATGAGAGTAAATCCATTATCGCCGTGCGCGACGGCGCAGCGGTGGATCCCTATGCAGGGATGAACTTTTTTGAGCGTCTGTGCGTCAGTTTTGAGCGTAACATCATTGAGGAAGAGCGCTACATGCTCATATGGGAAGGGTTGATTGCCACCTTCTGCATTGCGTTTTTCTCCGTACTGTTCGGCACCATAGTAGGAGCAGCCGTATGTTACCTGCGCATGAGCCACAACAAAGCCATGCAGTGGGCGGCACGCATCTACATCGATATTATGCGCGGCATGCCCATTTTGGTACTGCTCATGCTCATGTACTATGTAGCCTTTGCCGGTAGCAGTGTGGAGGCCATTTACGTGGCCATCATCACCTTCTCCCTGAACTTCGGCGCCTATGTGAGCGAGATGTTCCGCACCGCCATCAGCAGTGTGGACCGCGGTCAATCCGAGGCCGGCATCGCCATGGGCTTTTCGCCCCTCCGCTCGTTCTGCTACATAGTGCTCCCGCAAGCCGTACGCCGCGTACTGCCCGTCTACAAGGGCGAGGTCATTTCCCTCATCAAAAACACCTCCGTAGTGGGTTACATAGCCATTGAGGACCTAACCAAGATGACGGACCTCATCCGAGCCCGCACCTTTGAACCGTTTTTTCCCCTCATTATGGTAGCCCTGCTCTATTTCATCCTGGCATGGGCTTTTGCCAAGGTGATGGACTGCGTAGGTAACAAGATTAACTCCGAAAAGACCTCCAAGAGATGATTCAGATTCAGCACCTCGAAAAAAAATTCGGCAATCTCACCGTTCTCAAGGACGTTAACGTCCACATCAAACGCGGGGAGGTCATTTCCGTCATCGGGCCCTCCGGCACGGGCAAAAGCACATTCCTGCGCTGCCTTAATTTGCTGGAACAGCCTACCGCCGGCAGCATTATCGTGGATGGTGAAGAACTGCTTACCGCCCGGAAGGCAGATGTGCCCAAACTGCGCCGCAAAATGGGCATGGTGTTCCAATCCTTCAACTTGTTTGACCACCTGAGCGTCTTGGAGAACGTCTGCATAGGCCCCATTAAGCTACTGGGTATCAGCAAGGTGGAGGCAACACGCCGCGCAATGCGCCTCCTCAAAATGGTAGGTATGGCGGAAAAGGCCCGCAGCATGCCGTCCGAGCTCTCCGGAGGCCAAAAACAGCGCGCAGCCATTGCTCGCTGCCTTTCCATGAACCCGGAAATCATCCTCTTCGATGAGCCAACCTCTGCACTGGACCCCACTATGGTAAGTGAGGTACTTTCCGTTATCCGCACCCTTGCCAAGCAGGGCATGACCATGATTATCGTAACGCATGAGATGTCTTTTGCCCGCCGCGTAAGCACGCGTGTGCTTTACATGGACCAGGGTATCATATACGAGGAAGGCACCCCGGAGCAAATCTTCAATGCGCCTGAGCGCGAGCGCACTCGCGTCTTCGTCAACAGCATCCGTGATTTCCACTTCACCATTCACAGCCAGGATTACGACCTCTTTGCCCTCGAAGCAGAGCTGCGCCGCTTCTGCAATAAGTATTTCCTCTCCGAGGAGTCCATTCAATGTTCCCTTCGTTTAGCGGAGGAAATTCTACACCACATTCCCTTGGGAGAAGGTGATGTACAGCTCAGTTACCGCTATGCGGAAAAGACCGGGACCCTCGCTCTGGAGGTTCTCATGCCCCCGGACACAACCGAGGTTCTTCCGGCAATGCCCTACCGGGTACGCGAAGATTTGGAGCAGTATTGTACAGGCGTCCATGAGGAGGCCGTGCAGCGCAATGACTCCCCATACCGCATGCTCAAACTCTTCATCCGCACCGAGCACTGACCTCTTTTCCATCCCCGCCCCGGGGCTCAAAAATACTACTTGACAGCAGGGGGACGCAAGTGGTAGGATAGCAACGATGAGTGATGGAAGCACAGCTGAGCGCAAAGCGAGGAAAAGCATGAGCAGCAAGAATGTAACATTTTCCTATGCCGTGAATGCGTGGATGAAGCGACTGGGCACGATGTTCCCCGGGCAGGGCTCAAAGATAACGGAGTGGGTATTCCATACATTCCACTGCATGCGCAAGCAGAATCCCGGCTTGTTCGAGACGCGTATGCATGAAATAAATGCGGAATTGTGCATGCAGCAGGTTCTGAATGCGGCAGAAAGCGCAGAAAAACGCCTGAGCTACAAGCGCGTCTTGCCGGCGTTTTTCCGGTATTGTGCCTTGAGCGGCTGGCGAAACGGTGCAGATAATGCGGAAGATTAAATCATGAACAACACCAAACACCCGGCAACCGACTCCGAGGCCCCACCCGCGCCATCCGTGGTGCAGGCAGTTATCTTTATGGGGGCAAGTGCCGTCTCCATGATGGTGGCTGAGGAGCGAGAGGGGTGTCTGCGAGTGTTGGATGTGCTTTCACAGCCCTTGGCACTGGCAGAAGATATTTTCCGCAACGGCAGCATATCGCGCGAGACGATGGATCGCTGCGTGCAGATATTGACGGGGTATAATGATTTGCTGCATGAGTACCGCAGCGGGGATGAGGTACTGGTACGCTTACTTGCCACCAATGTGTTGCTGAATATCAACAACATGGACAGCATCACCAACCGTCTGCAAACAGCCTGTGGCCTGAGTTTGGAGGTAATGGACGACGGCGAGATGACCCGCCTGCTTTACGTCAACATGCAGGAAATGCTGGAAAAGCACGCCGAATTGGAGAAAAAACGCGTACTCGTGCTGCATGTCGGCCCCGGCAATACGCGCCTGCTACTGTTTGACAAGGGGCGCATTACATATTATGCCGGGTACCGAATGGGAGCACACCGCACGGCCATGGCAATTCGGGACACCCACTTCAGCAGTGCAGAACACGAGTGCTCCCTCATCCGAGAACATATTCGCGGCGTTGTGGAGCAGATATTGCATGACTCGGAAGGAGCAATCCCCACCGAACCGGATGCCATGATTATTTTCGGGCCGGATTTCAGGCATATTAATTCCCCCTTGCTGGAGGGATACAGCGTGAGCCCCGAGACACTGGATGAGCTGGTGGATGAAATAGCGCGCACACCATACAGACAGCGCATGGAGAAATTCCGGGTGGATTACGCCGGAGTGAATGCGCTGCTACCGGCAGCAGTGACGTACCTGACACTGGCCGGAGCATTTGAAGCGCAGACGATTTTACTACCGCAGGAAGAATATGCCCACGCATTCCTGCGCAGTCTTTTGCCCACTCACAAAGATGACCACGGCATGGACCAGGAAGTGCTGCACTTTGCCCATTTGCTTGCCAACCGTTACAAGGTGGACCGCGGGCACAGCCAACAGGTGCGCAAGCTTTGTTCATCCCTCTTTGATCAGCTGCAGGAGCTGCATGGGCTTTCCCGCCACGACCGCTTGCTGCTGAATGTTGCGGCGGTTTTACACGAAATCGGCACCTTCATCAGCCCGAAAAATCACCATCGACACGGCCAATACATCATCCTGAATTCCGAGTTATTCGGTCTTTCCCGACAAGATGTGGAGGTAATCGGCCTGTTGGCACGCTACCACCGCCATGGCGCACCCACTACCAATGATCGCAGCTATGCAGAATTGGACCGGAACAACCGCTTGCGGGTGCAAAAATTGGCCGCATTACTGCGCGTGGCAGATGCCATGGAACGCGCACACTCCCACCGCATCACCAATTTCACCACGCGTTATAACGGGCGACAGTTGGAATTGCTGGTTCCCGGTGTGCATGACCTCACGATTGAAAACTTAGCCATGCGCAGCAAGGCGGACCTCTTTACCGCCATCTTCGGCTTCGATGTTCGCCTACTGCCCGCGCAATAAGGCTCGTGTGCAGGATGTACACAAGGCGGTGGCCTCAAAAACTCATTTAATCAGGCAGGCAGAGCCTAGAGTAACAGAAGCATGGTTGCAAAAAACATTCCTCATGCTCAAAGTATATAAAATATACGAATTATTGTCAACATGAAACTCAAAGAAGCAGAAACTCGTGACATAACGGCCATACAACCCCAAATTGAGCTTGACGAACGGGGGGTATAATGTGGTACTCTAACCCACAAACATAACGTTTTTCAGTTTACACACACATATTATGGACAAAATAGTTTATCATTTCGGTGGTGGTACCGCCGATGGCGATGGCGGCATGAAAGCGCTGCTGGGTGGTAAGGGTGCAAATTTGGCAGAGATGGCACGCATCGGCCTTCCGGTGCCTCCCGGATTCACGATTACAACGGAGGTTTGTACATACTACTATGAGAATGGGCTGACATACCCGGCAGAGCTGGAAGGCTTGGTGCATGAGGGTATTGCCAAGATGGAAGCGCTGGTCGGCCGTAAGTTCGGGGACACGACAGCCATGCCTCTGCTGGTTTCCGTACGTTCCGGAGCTCGTGAATCCATGCCCGGCATGATGGATACCATCCTCAACCTCGGTCTCAATGATGAGACGGTGGAAGCCATGGCAACCGCCACCAACAATCCTCGCTTTGCGTGGGACTGCTACCGCCGTTTCGTGCAGATGTACGGTGATGTAGTGATGGGTGTACAAAAGGATGAAGGTGAGGATTTGGAACCCTTTGAGAGCGTCATTCACACCCTCAAGCATGAGCGCTACGGCAAGGACATCTCCGACTCCGAGTTGACTGCCGATGACAGCCGTGAGCTCGTTAAGCGCTTCAAGACACTTGTGTTGGCTCGCAGCGGACAGAGTTTCCCGGCGGATCCGTGGGAGCAGCTCAAAGGCGCCATCGGCGCCGTATTCGGCAGCTGGAACAATGAGCGCGCCATCACCTACCGCCAGAAGTATGGCATACCCAGCGAGTGGGGTACAGCCGTGAACGTGCAGAGCATGGTGTTCGGCAATACGTCCGATGAATCCGGCTCCGGTGTGGCCTTTACCCGCAACCCCGCCATCGGCGTCAATGAGTTCTACGGTGAGTTCCTCATGAATGCTCAGGGCGAGGACGTGGTGGCCGGTGTACGCACCCCGGATCCCGTAGCAAAATTGGCAGAGGTAATGCCCAGTGCCTTCAAGGAGCTGTGCGAAATCCGCAAGACGCTTGAGAACCACTTCCGCGACATGCAGGACTTTGAGTTCACCATTCAGGATCGCAAGGTATACATGCTGCAGACCCGCAACGGCAAGCGCACCGGCATTGCAGCCTTCCGCATTGCTTGCGACATGGAGCGCGAGGGGCTTATTGACTGGCAAACGGCCGTTAAGCGCATACCCGCCGACCAGGTGGACCAAGTACTTGCTCCCGTGTTTGACTCCGCCTCCATCAAGAAAGTGCGCCCGATTGCCAAAGGACTTAACGCCGGCCCCGGCGCAGCATCCGGCCGCATTTACCTGAACGCCAACCGCTGCATTGAGGCCACCAAGAACGGTGAGCATGTGCTGCTGGTACGTTTGGAGACCTCCCCGGAAGATTTGCGTGGAATGATTGCAGCAGAGGGCATTCTGACGGCTCGCGGCGGTCTTTCCAGCCACGCTGCATTGGTAGCCCGCCAGATGGGCAAGGTGTGCGTGTGCGGCGTGAGCGAGATGGAGATTGATTACCAAAAACGCACCGTCACCCTTGCCGGAGTTACCTACAAGGAGGGAGAGTACCTCTCCTTGGATGGCACGGCGGGTCTTGTATATGCCGGCAAGATTGACACCGCCCCCTCCGAGATTATCCAAGTGCTCATCAAGAAGACCATGACCCCGGAGCAGAGCCAAAGCTACCGCGATTTTGCCCGCGTCATGGACTGGTGCAAACAGGCTACCCGCCTGCAGGTGCGCACCAATGCCGACTCCCCGGAGCAAGCCGAGGCTGCTATCGCCTTCGGTGCAAGCGGCATCGGTCTGTGCCGTACGGAGCACATGTTCTTTGGCGGCAACCGCATCGACTACATGCGCCGCATGATTCTCTCCGAGCGCATGCACGAACGCAAGGAGGCTGTGGCACGCCTGCTGCCCTTCCAGAAGAGCGATTTCAAGGGCATCTTCAAGGCACTGGCCGGGCGCCCGGCCACCATCCGCTTGCTGGATCCGCCCCTGCACGAGTTCTTGCCCCACACCAAGGAGCAGCAGCTCGACATCGCTAAGAAGTTCAACATGCCGGTAGAGCTCGTCATGCGCCGCGTACTGGAGCTGCATGAGTTCAACCCCATGCTGGGCCACCGTGGCTGCCGCCTCGGCATCTCCTACCCCGAGATTACGGAAATGCAGGCACGCGCCATCATTGAAGCAGCCATTGAGGTACAGGAGGAAGAAGGCTTTGAGGTACGCCCGGAGATTATGGTACCCCTCGTCTCCTTCAAGCGCGAGCTCGACCTCCAGAAGGAAGTGATTGACCGCGTAGCTGAGCAGGTGTTTGCTGAGAAGGGACGCCGCATTTCCTACCAAGTCGGCACCATGATTGAGATTCCCCGAGCCTGCGTAACGGCTGACGAGATTGCCCAAACGGCTGAGTTCTTCTCCTTCGGCACCAACGACCTCACCCAAACCGGCTTGGGCATGAGCCGCGATGACTCCGGTTCCTTCCTCAACCACTACCGTGATTTGGAGATTGTGACTGCCAACGTCTTTGCCTCCATTGACCAGACGGGTGTGGGCCGCCTGATGAAGATGGCCATCGACTACGGCCGCTCCACCCGACCGGGCATGAAGATGGGCATTTGCGGTGAGCACGGTGGTGATCCCACCTCTGTTCGCTTCTGCCACAAGCTTGGTCTCACTTACGTATCCTGCTCACCCTACCGCGTACCCACCGCACGCCTTGCAGCAGCCCAGGCTGCTCTTGCTGAGTGCTGATAGCGTGTAGAGAAAGCCGAATACGGCAATTACCCCCCCCGCTGCGCAGTTTCCTGCCGACGGGGGGGGATTTTTATGGTCATTGCAGGGCTGGCTGCGCACCGCCGCTGAAGCCACCATGGCGCATCAGTAGCCCCCTTGTGATGAAAATTCTATTCCGTGCAGAATTTTCCTGACGCGCAATCATCCTAAATGCCCTTGACATGGCTTGCATGCGCGTGTAAACTGCATGTATGCAACAGAATGGAAAATGGGAAAAACGCCCGGAAGGAAAACCTACATACGCCAGAAAAGGAATGAGCAACAAGCGCCCGCAGGCTGCTGCCCCACGCGCATTCAAAACGGCAGACGCTCCTGAGGGGAGTGAAAATTGGGTAAAACCTTGGGTGCAACTCAAGTATTTTACCTACAACCCGGCTGTTTTCCCGCGCATGCTCGGTGCGGTGAGTGCAAATGCCCCCGCCGGCGGGCTCATTAACGTGTACGACAAGAATGGTGAACCCTTCGGCGGTGGATTTTGGAACCCGCAAAGTCGCACGCCGTTGCGTATGCTTTACCATGGGCCGGAACAATTGTCGGAAAAGGATTTGGAGAACGCCATTCGCCGTGCCGTGGAGTGGCGCCGCCGAGATTGCGAGCTGGATGCCACCACAAGTGCCTACCGAGTCATCCACGGGGATTCCGATGGGCTGGGTGGCCTGATTGTGGACCGTTACGCGGATGTACTGAGTCTGGAAGTCACCACCTTGGGAGTATGGCAGCGGCTGCCGCAGTGGCTGCCGTTGTTGCATGAGCTGTGTGGCACCTCGCGCCACGTCATCACTGTGGATGAGAGCATTGCCCGCATGGAAGGTATAGACCGCAGCACCGCCCCGGAAAGCGCACCCGTGCACCGAGTACGCATTGTGGAAAACGGAGTCAACTTTGAGGTGGACTTTGCTCAGGGGCACAAAACCGGCTTTTTCTGTGACCAGAGGGATAACCGCCTCAAGCTCTCACGTTTGGTGAAGGGCAAAACCATGCTGGATTTGTGCTGTTACTCCGGCGGCTTTTCCATCCACGCCAAACTGCATGGCGGAGCCAAGGAGGTAACCGCCGTGGATTTGGATGAAAAAGCCATCGCCATGGCCAAACGCAATGCCAACATCAACTCCGCCAACGGCCCGCTGCGTATTGACTTTGTGCATGCGGATGCTTTTGTGTACGCCCGCCAAATGGTGAGAAACGGCAAGCTGTTCGACGTCGTACTGCTGGACCCACCCAAATTCGTGCTCGGGCGAGATGAAGAAAAAGAAGAAGGGCTCAAAAAATACAATGACCTGAACATGTTGGGGCTACAGTGCGTGCGGACGGGTGGCCTGTTCGTCACCTGCTCCTGCTCGGGGCTCGTGTCCCCCACCGAGTTTGAAAAAACCGTCATCAAAGCGGCTCAACGATTGGGGCGCCGCCTGCAAATACTGGAAATGACGGGTCCCGGATGGGACCACCCGTTTCTGTCCACTTACCCGGAAGGGCGCTACCTCAAGGTATTGTGGGCTCGTGTACTTGCATAACTATACTCGCCATAAGTATACAATAAGAAATGATAGGAACACTTGCTCTCGGATTGGTACTGGCACTGGCACTGGGTATGGTTGCCCAGCGCATTAAGCTCTCTCCCTTGGTTGGCTACCTGCTGGCCGGCATGCTGGCAGCGCAACCTTGGTGGGGGATGACGGAAGACCCGCACGAGGTCATGCATGAGTTTGCCCACATCGGTGAGGTTTTGCTGCTATTCGGTGTAGGCTTACACTTTCACTTCAAGGACCTGTTGGCCGTACGAAAAGTAGCTGTACCGGGCTCCCTGATGTGCATGGTCATGTGGACAGGTAGCGGTGCAATCGTGTACCACGCCTTGGTTCCGGGGGCAGATTGGGTGGCAGCCCTGCTCTTCGGCATGTGCGTGTGCGTGTCCAGCACCGTTGTACTTACGCGCGTTCTGGAAGACAACAAACTGCTCCATACCCCCAGCGGGCACACTGCCGTGGGCTGGTTGGTAATGGAAGACATCTTTACCATTGTTCTGCTGGTGCTACTCCCGGCGGTCTTCATACAACCGGAAGGGGGAGGCAAAGCCGTATTCTGTGCGGATGATTTGTGGAGTGCCCTGTGGGGTATGACCTGGAAGCTTGCGCTCATGGTGTTCTGCGTTGCCTTCCTCGGCAAATACGTTATCTCCAAAGTGCTGACCTTTGTGGCACGCAGCAACTCCAATGAGCTCTTTACGCTGGCCGTGCTTACCTGTGCCTTGGGTGTTGCCGTACTCTCGGCCGAGGTATTCAATGCCTCCATGGTATTCGGAGCATTCCTTTCCGGTATGGTAGTAGGCCAAAGTAAATTTGCGAGCCGTGCTGCGAGTGACGCCTTGCCCATGCGCGACGCCTTTGCAGTGCTGTTTTTCGTATCCGTCGGCATGGGGTTTGACGCCGTCATGCTGCTGGAGCACTGGCCGCTGGCATTGGGTACACTGGGACTCACCCTACTTTTCAAACCGCTGAGTGCCTATGGAGTCATACGCCTGCTGCGCCGCCCGGGCAGTTTGGGAGTTGTGGTCGGCACCTCCCTCTCACAAATCGGTGAGTTCTCCTTCATTCTGGCTGCACTTGTTGCAGGAGAGCGTTTCGGCCTGCTCCCGCAACACGCCGTCAACGTCATCACCGGTGTAGCCATCATCACCATCACGGCCAATGTGGCACTCTTCCGCTTTGTACCTGCCATCATCCGTAAAATGGAGGATAAGGGAATCGGCATGCCGAAGGCGGACGCCTCTGCCCTGCCCGATGTCGCGGAGGGCAAGGACCGCGTCATTGTGGTAGGCTACGGTCCCTGCGGTAAAATTATCACGGAAATCCTCAATGACTATAACCTGGAGGTCATCGTGCTGGAGATGAATGTGGACACAGTCACCCACATCACCGCGCAAGGCATCCATGCCATGCATGGTGATGCCCGCTTGCACACCATCCTGCGCTTAGCCGGCGCGGAGCACGCCAAGGCCATTATCATCACCGCCGCCGGTGCCCCTGCCAAGGAAATTGCCTCTGCAGCCCGCGATGTAAACCCCGCTATTGCCGTTCTCGCGCACACCACCTACATGAGCAATGCCCAAACTATGCGCAACCAAGGCGCCCAAATCGTCGTCTCCGGCGAGGAAGAGGTTGCCCTCACCCTCAGCTCCATGCTCCTGCGCGGCCTCGGTGCCACGGAAGAGCAAATTCAGAAAGCGCGGGCACAAAATCGCGAAAAACTTACCGGTACCCCACGCGATATTCTCCAAAATATCTTCTGATTTCCCTGTTTCACACCCCCCAGGCGGCTTGTTTCACCCCGAAATAAGCCGCTTTTTTCTTTTTTTCTGCAACTTTTTTCATTTTTTTCAAAAAAAAGCTTGCAATACCTCAAAATCACATGTATAATCCGCTCGCACCCCTTAAACGAGGGAAGCAGCAAAAAAACAAGGAGCGGTAGCTCAGTTTGGTTAGAGCGCAGCCCTGTCACGGCTGAGGTCGCGGGTTCGAGCCCCGTCCGCTTCGGAAAACAAAAGAAGGACACTTTCCAAGGTGTCCTTTTTTTGTCGCATCGATTTGCGAAAGCGCCCCCGTTTACAAAATACCGGAAATAAAATCGGGAATTTACTTGACAATAAGAGCGAAGTAGTGTACAAGAGGCGCTCACCAAACCAAAAATATCTGAGTTATGGCAAACATGAATGTTATTCTCGCAACAAAGATCGAGGGTCTGGGCTGTGAAGCCGACCTCGTTACCGTGAAGGCTGGCTATGGCCGCAACTACCTGATTCCTCAGGGACTTGCGTTCGAGGCTACTCCCGCTAACCAGCGTTTCATCAACATGCTCCAGAAGAAGCGCGCAGAGCGCGAGGCCGCAGAGTTGGCCAACTTCCGGGAGATCGCAGCCAAGATTGCAGGCGTCACGGTGAACCTCACCTTGGAGGCCGGCGAGAATGGCAAGGTATTCGGTGCCATCACCAACCAGCAAATCACGGAGGGTCTTGCAGCTCTGGGCATCGAGATTGACCGCCACAGCATCGAGCTCGAGAAGCCGCTCAAGAAGTCCGGCACCTACGAGGTAGCAGCCAAGCTGCACGCTCAGGTAACGGCAACCGTGAAGGTTGTGCTCGTTGTTAAGGGCGAGGTAGTAGCCGAGGAGACTGAGGCTGCTGCTACGGAAGAGGCTTAATTGCCCCCAACAAACAACAAATCCGTTTTTACCAAAGGAAAGGCTACGGCATATGCTGTAGCCTTTCCGCTTTTTGTTGCCTGCCCCGGAGTTTTATCTGATAATTCTGTTGCATACATAAAATTTGCTTGCGGAATGTAACAAAAAGCAGCATAATACAAACATAGAAAGCACAAACTACGCACCAAAGTTTTCTGAAAGCCATGAAACCCTTATTAACAGCCATTTACACCATAGCAGCATTGGGATTACCCATTGCTGCACAGGCAACGCAACAGGAGCCGCCAAGCACGCAGGAACAAGCACCAAAAGACCAGGCGATGGTCAACTTCAAGATTCTTTACGGCTACAGCATTGACGGAGATACACGCATACGCCTCAGGTTTTCCGAACCGATGGTGCGTGATGAACAAGTCGGAAAACCGGCAGATAACGGGGTGTACAGCCTCACACTCCGCCAAGGGCAAAAAACGCCTCAACACACCGCGACTTGGCTCTCCACTTCTGAGTTGGAAATTGAATTCAGTGAAGAGTTGCCCGGCATGGATATTGTGGATTTAGCCATAACGGATGGGCTCAAAACACTGCAGGGCTCTGCCGTACCAAGTGCAAAACTGACCCGCCCCACCACCCACAACCTGAATCTTTTGTACACAGGCAGCGCCAACATGGCCCGCACTGAGGTTATTTTCCTGGGAGCCGAATACGAGCGAGACGATGCACTTGTGGCAGAACGCATACAACATGCCTATTTCACCACTGATAACGGGGAGAAAATACCGGCGAATTTCCGACCTGCCACTGCCGCTGATGCCGTACAGCACCCTGCAGAATACCGGAATGCGTTCAACTGGCGTTTGGATGACGACTGTGAAGAAGCCATGAAAGCTCTGCCCCGTGATGCACAGCTGCCACACACTTGGGTATGCGATTTTCCGAAGCAGATTTTAAGCGGAGATGAAACGAAGGTACTGGTATTGCCCCGTGCCCAATACCATGAGCAAACGGAGACATATGAAGACCTCATGGTAGAGCGTTACGAATGGCCCACTCCCTATTACATTCTGAGTTGCGAAAACACAGGGGTAGACTGCTTCCGCGTATTGATGGAGTTTAGCGTACCAAGCAAAATAACGGATGCGACAACACTACTGAGTCGCCTCAACTTGCAACTGCAAGACTACAAACACAGTGATACTTGGCTGCAACCGGAGTGGATAGACGGTGCTTGGCATGCTACGGTGCGAGGTGTAAACATTACAATCAAGCCGGATATTGAAGAAACCCGTAAGCACATCAAACGCATACGTTTACACAATGGCGAAGAGCAGGAAATTCTCAACTGCCTCGTGATGAAAGCCGAAATGGTGGGGGATGCCAACGTGGAAGTAATGCTGGAATGCAGAGGCAACTATGACAATATTGCAAACAAAGCATGCCAAGCGGATACAAGCGATAAAACCACCCTTAAAAACAAGACCCCCTATGTAGGCTTGGATTTGGCACAGGGGCACCTGATGAGTACCGGTGAAACCGCATTCCGTTGCCGTTACGCCAACCTGAAAAACGGAAAGATACGTGTGCTGAAGTTGGAGGACACCCCTCGCAACGTCATCCGCACGCTCAACATGTATGAAAAATACTACTCCCAAACAGCCGGCAACTTACCGGAGCGCAACCGAGAGCAACTGCTGAATAACCCGACAGATGCGCTCAATAAAATACGAGTTGTGCCCACAGAGCTGCTGGTTGGAATCGAAGCGGAAGCGGAGCGTAAGCTGGAGGGAGTACGCGGAGAAACAGCACTGAAGGTAACGGAATTGTTCAGGCGTCAACCCTCACGTGGGCTTTACTTTATCGAGGCCTCCGGCGAAGCCCTGAAAAACTCAGAAACGCCCAAGCCTACCATATGCCAAGGAGTTGTACAGATAACGAATTTGGGGCTGTTGTGGAAATGTGACGGCAAACGCATCTTTGCCCATGGATACCACTTATCCGATGGTACGGATGTGCCCGCAGCCACACTCAAGCTGCTTGACATACACGGTAAGCAACTGGCAGAGCTACCGTTGACAAACGGCACCGCAACGGGAGATTTTCCCCGCGAAACTACCTACCTGATGCTGAGCACCGCAGATGATCAAGCCATCTTCTGCCATGCTAGCTCAAACTTTGAGTACCGCCGGGAGACCAGTTACCGGGATGATGTGCTGGCAGGATACGGCATACCGGAATGTGAAGTACCCCGCGCTCTTATCTACACATTCTCAGACCGCTCCCTTTACCGCCCGGGAGAGACGGCTCACATTAAGGGCATGGTGCGCTGGGTGGATAATAATGAAATCCGAACACCTGAAATACAGTCCATTACCGCCAAACTGCAAACGAGCAGCGGCAGCGAGGAAACCTACACCATCACCCCGCAGGCGGATGGCAACTTTACCTTGGATGTTCCTGCAAAAAGCCCGGGCATGGACCTCATCCGTTTCGAGATTGTATACAAGGGGGATGATACCCGCACCTCCCCGGATACTGCCGTGCTTGCTCGCTATGCGCGTACGGAAGATGAATGGAACTCCTTGAAGGAAGCACTCTCGGGTGTCTCTCGCAACCACACCCATTGCCTGAAAGTGGAAGAATTCCGCCGCAATGAGTTTGAGGTAAGCGGTGAACTCAACATAGACCTCAATAACCGCTGCGTCACCGTCAACACCACTGCCACCAACTTTACTACCACCCCGGTAGCTAACGGAGCGGTGGAGTGGATGCTGGACATGCAAAGCCTCAACTTCTACCCGCAAAAATGGCAGGACTATTACTTCGGCGATTTCGAGGAGAACTCCTGGGACCACTTCTACGCCTATTACTGCGGTAATAAATATGCCGGAAGAAGCAGAATCAACACCACGCGCAGAACCGGTACCTTGGATGAGCAAGGTAAAGGCAGTTGCAGCTTCAGCCTGCCGAACACCCCGCCTACCGGCCGCATCGTCTACACGGCATCTTCCTGCGTCACAAACGGCAATCAACAAAGAATCAACAGCGTACAACGCGAAACCATCGACCACTCCGAGGTATACGTCGGCGTGCGGACGGAAGAGGGGCTGCTGAAGGTCGGTACCCCCTTGGATGTGGAGTACCTGCTGGTAAAACCGGATGAAAACGCCTGGGACGGAGCAGCCCAACACGGCCACATTGAGGTCATACGCACCAATCACTATTCATACCGATACGGAGCAGATGCCGCATCATCCGTGCAAAACATTCAGAACAATGAGATTGTCTTTGAAAGTGACCTTTCTCTCACCGGCACACCGGGCAAAGTACAAGTACCCCTGAAGCATGCCGGCAAGTACACCATACGGGTGTCCGGAACGGATAGCAAGGGAATGCCCTACGCTACCACCATCACCCGCTATGTGTGGGGTGAAAATGAATCCCCCTGGTACTATGAGGCAAATACCGGGCTGAACTTAGTAGAGGACAAAGCTCTCTACAAAGCAGGAGACACCGCCCACATTCTGGTACAAACTCCGGTAGATGCCGAGTTGATGGTAACAGTGGAGCGCGGAACCGTACTGCGCAGCTACCGCCGCACCGTAACTGTTGCCAACCCGGTGATTGAGGTACCGATAGAAGCAACGGATGCTCCTGTGGTGTATGTGAATGTAGCCTTGGTGCAAAGTGGCAAAAACCGCGCCAAAAACGGCATGCCTCTGCTCAAACGCGGTAGCTGCTGCCTGCGAGTGGAGAAGGCGGACAAAGTACTCAACGTACAACTGACGCCCCCTCAAAAGCACCTGCTGCCCACCGATGAGTGCACGGTGAGCGGAACCGTACGCGACGCCGCCGGCAACCCTGTTGCCAACGCAGATGTAACCCTTTACGCAGAGGATGAAGGAACCCTGCAAGTTTGCGGCTACACGCTTCCGCGTCCCCAGCTCTTGTTCTACAGCCAGGAAGGGCGCGCCTGCACGGTTCCCACCTTCTCCGGCTTGGGTGAGCTGATTGAAGATAAGCTGCAAGGCCGAGATTTCGGCAACAAGGGCATCTTCATCGGCGGTGGTGACGGCGACTCCTCATTTGACGATCCGGTAACGGATGATGAGGCGGAAAAACTGCGTCTGCGAGAAAACTTCAGCCCCTGCGCTCTGTGGCTGGGGAGCGTGCGCACGGACGCTCAGGGCAACTTCAGCGCCACCTACCGCAACCCGGACACCCTGACGCGCTACCGCGTGATGGCCGTGGCGTCCACGCAGGATGAATTCGGCTCGGAGCAAGCAGCTTACCACGTTACCAAACCCATTATGCTGGAAGCCACGGTACCGAACGGCGCAGCAGAGGGCGACCTCCTGCACCTGCCTGTTACCCTCAGCATGCTGCCGGATGAACTGCCGGAAGCAGCCAACGGCGCTGAGGTGCAATGGAAAGTAAGCATCAGCGGCACCAACGTCGAGCTGCCGGAGGCGGAACAACTCGTTACCCTCAAGGGGAATGCTCCCGTAACCATCCATTTCCCGGTGCGTGTACTCAACAGTGGCAAAGCCGAGTTGGTATGGCGTGTACAGGCAGCGGATGCTCAGGCTACGGGAACCTTAGCCCGCTGCTGTGATGGCGTCAAACTCGCGTTCAACGTCATTCCCCCCACCCCCTTTGTGGGAGAGCGTATTTTCAAACGTTTGGAAAACGGCCAACGTGTAACATTACAGCAATTGCTGCACACCCAATACCGCGCCGGCAGCCCGGTGGAGCTCAACTTCTCCACCTCACCGCTTGCGGGTCTCAAGCAGCCGCTGAAATACCTTATCACTTACCCCTACGGGTGCTCAGAGCAGCGCAGCTCCGCCCTCATCCCATGGCTGATTCGCGATGAGCTGCAAGACATTCTCCGTGTAGAATACCCCAACGATAAAACAACGCAGCAAGTGGTGGATGCCACCCTCGACATCTTGGAAAAGAGGCGCACCGCGGGCGGATTCGCATACTGGGACGGAGATAAGGAAGCGTGCTCCTACACCCCGTATGTGGTGTTGGTACTGCAACTCGCTACGGAAAAAGGATTCACGCACAGTCTGTGCTCTACAAGCACTCTAAACGCATTGTACGAAAATCTGAATCAGCGCGCCATGCCTCAGGAATCCAAACGCCCGAATAGGGTCGGTGGCTTACTCGCGGCTAATTCCAAACCCACAACGCGCCCGGATTTGCTCAGCTTGTACGTGCTGGCCCGTGCCGGTAAATTGAGGCAGTATTACATCGACAACGTGGATAGCATGTTCAAACGGCTCGGAGGTGCTACGCCGAACGAGCAATGGATGCTCGCACTCTGTGCGCGCGTTGTCAACCACCCGCGCGCTGCGGAGATAAAACAAGCCGCTGAGGCTGCTGCCCGGAAAAACAAGCAGCTCTACACACACGGCATCTTGCCGCCGCAGGACTGCATACGCCTCATGTACGCCATCGCAGATTCCGCTGAAAGCCCGACCACAGCAGAAATGCTGCGCAACATGCTCGATACGAGCCACCGGTACTACTCCAGCTGGAACAACGGATGGATGCTCCTCGCCATCCATGAGTACATCAAAGCCGTTAAATTACAAGACCTCCGAGCACGCGTCAATGGGCAAGACATCAGCTTGCAATCCCCCATGGTGGTGAATACCGTTACCGACAATGCTCAAGCATACGCCGTGGAGGACGCTGCGGTGTACGTCTGCGGCTATGCGGAAGGGCATTTGCAGCAAGAGCAACCCGTTAAGATGATTGACGAGGGCATCCTCGTTACCCGTCGGTATGAAAAACGCATGCCCGATGGCAGCTGGCAGCCTACATCCGTCTTTGAGCTCGGGGATATTGTGCGCATTCACATCAGCGCAAAACCCGGTAACAATATGACTGCCAATAATCTCACCTACCTGGCATTGGAGGACCGCCTGCCTGCCACCATGGAGGCTATCAACCCGGCACTTACCTCGCAAGCATTGCCGGATGGCTTAGAGGTGAAGGATACTCGCGATTGGTGGTACTACTGCTCTGCCGTCAGCAACCGAGAGTACCTTAAAGACCGCGTACGCTTCTTTGCCAACAGCCTCTCCTTTACCGGCGAGCTGAAAGCCAGCTACGTGGCACGAGTGGTACGCAAAGGCTCTGTAACGGCCCCGGCAGCCAAGGCTGAGCTCATGTACCGGCCGGAGATACGGGGCCTGAGCATCCCGGCCAAAATTGAAGTCAAATAAAGCGGAATCAAGCACTCCGGTGCACCCATGGGAATACGGAGGAAAAGAATCTGCGCAGCCGCGGTGGGGGGGAGCATGCTCCTGCTCACCGTGGCTTGGTATGCACTGCCGTTTTGCGTGCAACCACCGGTTCTGACACCGGAAGCGGATAACCGTGTGTATGACCGCCACGGTGAGTTCATGGGGGTAATTCCGGCAAAAGACGGCTACAGGCACATTCCGCTCCGCAAACTCCCGCCCCGCTTGGTGAGCTGCCTGACTATGGCGGAAGACCGCCGCTTTTACAGCCACGGCGGGGTGGATGTAGCCGCCATCTTACGCGCTGCCTATAAACGGATGGAGGGCACCTCCCGCTCCGGCTCCTCCACCATCACCATGCAGCTGGCAAAACTCTGCAATCCCCCTGCCCCACGTACTCTGCGCACCAAGCTGCGTGAAGCCCTGCAAGCCCGCCGGCTGGAATACGCATACAGCAAAGATGAACTGCTGTTGGCGTACCTAAACCTCGCTGACTTCGGCAATAACTGCCGCGGGGCGGAAACCGCAGCCCTCTTCTACTTCGGGAAAACGGCGGATGAGTTGGAGTTGCACGAGGCTGCCTTACTGGCGGCACTGGTGCAGTCTCCCACTCGCTTGGATCCCTTGCGCCACCCGGAACAAGCGCTCCACAGCCGCAACCGCATTCTCCGCAAATTAAAGGCAGACACCGGGGCGCCACTCAACGCAGCCCCACACAGCCTCAATGCGCCGCCTATGTTGCACGCCACGCCCGGTAGGCTTACGACGGATGCCACCCTGCTGGAAAATATTGCCGATATTGCAGCGGAAGAAATTACACTCTTGCGGAAGCACAATGCCTCACAGGCGGCGGTAGTTGTTATAGATAACCGCAACGGTGAACTGCTGGCAGCTCTGCCCACAGCAGCCCCACACAGCCTGCGTGGCGGCAAGCTCAACGGCACCATTATCCCACGGAGTGCAGGCTCTACGCTCAAGCCGTTTGTCTACCTCCAGGCTTTCGGCAATGGCGCATGGCCCGGCACCATTATGGCGGATGTCAGAACCCTGTACCGCAGTGAAACAGGCATACAAGCCCCGGGCAATTACAATGACTGCTACTTAGGCCCCATCAGCATGCGGCAAGCACTGGCATGCTCTCAAAACATACCGGCTATGGACGCGCTGAGCTATTACGGCGGGGCAAATGCCCTCTTGAACATGCTGCGCAATTTGGGAATGGACATACCCGGTACGGCGGAGGAATACGGTCTGGGACTCGCCATCGGCAACGCACACGTCAGCCTATTGCAACTGACGCATGCCTACAGCACCTTGGCACGCTGTGGCGGCTACTTACCCCTCTTCACCCACTTGCCCCACCCTCAGCCCCCGGTGCAGCAGGTGTTGGATGCCCGTCATAGTTACCAAGTGGCTCACATACTCAGCGACACCGCCGCACGCACCGCTACATTCGGTGCTGCGCCGGAACTCCGATTCCCCTTCCGTTGCGCCGCAAAAACGGGCACTTCTTCCAACTTCCGGGATAACTGGTGCATTGGTTTTACGGCTGAATACACGGTCGGTGTATGGGTCGGCAATTTTGATAATACCCCCATGCGCAATGTCTCCGGCATCAGTGGCGCCGGCCCCATTTTCCACCGAGTCATGCTACTCTTGTATGCCGATGGCAACCCGGCAACTTTTCCAAGTATGCCCCACGGCTTGAAAATGGTGGAAACGGACACCCGCAGTGGCACCTTAGCCACAGCCGACACTCCCGCCACCTGCCGAGGCTCGGAACCGGGTACGGAGGAACAACTGGCTGCGCTGCAGGCCCCGAAACTCGACGCCCAAGGACGCGTCATCCTTAACTCCCGCTATGCGGAATGGTTTGCAACCTGTGGGCAAGAGCACCTGTACACCTTAGATGCTACTGCCCCCTCCGGAAGACGTCCTACCATCCTCATCCCGTCCCATGGCACCACGGTACACTTGGACCCCACCCTCCCGAACGGTGGCAGAATCATAGAATTGCGCAGTACCCTACCGGCAGCATCCGCCACTTGGAGCTGCACCACGCTACAGTTATTCAGCCGTGACGGCCACACGTTCGCCAGGCTGACACCGGGTAGCCATACCCTACGCGTCAGCACGCCTCAGGGGCAAAAAGCTGAGGCACGCTTTCACGTTGTACAAGACTGAACCTCAATAAAACTCCACCAAATACTCATCCCGGAAACCGCTCCACGAAACGCGAATCCAGTATATCCCGGCCGGGTTTCCTGTTGCATCTCTCAAAAAGGCCTTATCATCATAATCCGGTTCAAAGACCAGATAACGCCCATTGACAAACACCGCCTTCACAGAAACGGCTCGTGAGTCACGCAAATCCGATGCGCTTACCGTTTTCTTAGGCGCGCGAATAAGGCGCCAAATCTCAACCTTAGGCTCACCCTCCACCGTTTTACCGGGTGGGGCATAGTAACTCCAGCCGTCACCATGCATGTAACGCACCGGGAAATACCCGCGTCCGGGGTAACTGTAGGCATTCTTCTGCTTCACGGGGGATGATGTATCCATCACGCGCATGGCATGGAAGTGGCCGGATTGTCCGAATGCCGCCTTGGCAGCGGCAGGATCCAGAATCCAGTTACGGTGCCCGCGAGCCTGCCGATTGGGTCCACCGGGATCCTGAATATAACCGGGAACGGATTTCACACGCGCATCCATACCGGAGTGCAGGTTGCATGCTTCTGTAAAGTGCCCGAGGTCATGCGCAATATGCCCGGCACGCGCGCAAGCCGCTGCTGCTTCCTCCGCCTGCTTGCCGAAAGTGGGGTCATACTTGAGGGTGGGAGCCACACCACACACAAAGCGGTACACATTGGCCAGGTTAATTGCCTCTTGCTGGGCTTTATCCGCGCCTTTCTCCGGGCGTGTTTTAAGGATGTCGGCAATCCGCTTTTCAATCTCCTTTTTATCTATAGGATAGTACTTTTTGATAATCAGCTTATTGGCAGATGCAGTAACGGTATTGATGGCTTTATACGCCTTGCGTGGAGACTCCGAGTACAACACCTGCAGCGCCACAAGCATCTCGGAGGCTATCTCCGCCGACACCTTTCGCTTTTGCACCCCCTTAAAAAAGGCATCAGCCGGGGCAGACTCATGCGTGAGCATGAACT
This sequence comes from Akkermansia sp., assembly GCA_017415995.1. Taxonomy (GTDB): domain Bacteria; phylum Verrucomicrobiota; class Verrucomicrobiia; order Verrucomicrobiales; family Akkermansiaceae; genus Akkermansia. Next base: position 27,063 of record JAFQDN010000043.1, read on the forward strand.
CCAGGAACTCCTTTTGCAGGGACTCTTGGGTGGCAGCCTGTGTGGCCAACGCCAGTTCCACACAGTAATAAGCAGCCATGGCCTTGCGGCCGAGCTTATCCTTAACCTTCAGTTTGGAAGCCTCCGGTACTGAGGCGTAAGGAGAGGGTAGAGCCGCCTCATCTTCCTCATCCGTTTTTTTCTTCTTTGAAGGCGCTGTAGCTTTTTCAAAAACAGGCGCATACGCTGCCAGCAATGCTGTTTTCAGAGACTCACGTAATCCCTCATAATCCTCCTCTGCAACAAAGGTGCGCACATGCGCAAGGTAATTCTCCATGCGCGCCTCATCATCCGCTGCACCTTTCCCGAACATCAAGGGAGTTCCGTCCGCCTCTTCATCCGCTGTTTCTTCTTCATCCTCTGCACCTTCCGGTTCCGCTACCTCCTCCGATTGCTCTTCTGTTTCTTCACTTTCAGCGAGGGAATCTTCTTCTGTCACCAAGGGCTTCTCTGTGGTTACGGCAGGTGCTTTGTCAGCGGGCTGCGTTTCCGGCTCGCCGGCAACAGGCTTTTTCTTACGGGGGGATGTATCGACGGTCTTTTCGCTTTGCTTGTCAGGTATCTCGGGCTCCGCTACCGTTGCTTCTTCACTTACCTTGGATGTTTCTTCAGCTCCGGTATCTGCCACACCATCATCCTTCCCGCCACCGCTGACAACATAGAAAAAAATTCCGCCCATTACAAGCAAAACAACAATGACTATCAGCAGCACCGGTGAGCCGCCCGATTTCCGGGCATGCACCAAGGGACGATCTGCCATACTGCTCTGCAATGGCGAAGCAGCGCGACGCGGACGAAGAGAATGACGCTTCATGATTAGCAATGCTTATACCACACTCCCCCCTGTATGGCAAGCAATATCATGCGAATAGAGAGAAATAACACCTCACTCTTCCATAGCGTTTTCCAATACTTCCGCGCAAGTGGCATGCCCCGTTTTTTGTGCAAGTTGCAACGGTGTAAGGCCGGATGCATCCGCCACCTCCGTATCTGTATCTGATTGCGCTACCGGCACGCGGATGCACTCCACGCGGTTATGACGGACAGCGGTATGCAACAGAGTATGCTCCTCCGTGTCGTGTTGCAGGGCACATTAAACTTGCATTATAGCCAATATAATGGTACAAATCTCACGCACAAAGTGTAACCTATGTAGTTGAACTAAAGTGTTACCCATGTGAGTGGCGCGCCCTCTAACATACCCCCCGCTTATCAAGCACAAAAGTGATTAAATGTAAGTTTTTTGCAAGAAAATAGGGAGAAATGAAACAATATGGTAGTTTAAGAAGGGCAGCGGGTTCCCAACCGCGCGGGGAAGCGGAAATTGAAAGGGTGTTTGAATTCCACAGGATGCTTGTTACAACCGCACAAATGAAAATTAGCCTCTCGCTTATTTTCGTTTGCGGTCTAAAATGAAAATAAAATGCCTTTATTTTCATTTCGGGCTCGAAATAGAAATTGACATCGAGCTTATTTTCATTTAAGCTGACCGCGTGAAGCGAGAAAACACAGGTCAATATGTGGTAGTCAGCACTATTGGAGAGAAGGTGCATGCCTACATACCGGCGCCATTGCCACCCCATCCCCTGCCAGAGCTCAGCGCCGAAGGTAACAAACGGCACATGGAAGCAGTGCAGGCATTAGGTGCACTGGATGGCCTAGGGGAGCATTTACCGGATGTAGCGCCGTTCATCTATGCCTACATCAGAAAAGAAGCCGTGTATTCCTCGATGATTGAGGGGACGCAATCCTCACTGAGCGACCTGCTGTTGTATGAACAAGGCGCCTACGACCAAAGCCATACGGATGATGTGGAGGAAGTAAGCCATTATGTTTCTGCTATGCAATTAGGCATGAGCCGCATGGCAGAGGGCTACCCCATCACGCTGAGGTTGATTAAAGAGCTTCATGCAGAGCTGCTGCGCAGGGGACGAGGATCCACCAAAATGCCCGGCTCATTTCGGCAGAGCCAAAATTGGATAGGTGGCACCCGCCCCGGAAATGCAGTTTATGTGCCGCCGCCACCGCACGAACTCATGGGATGCATGGGAACGTTGGAGCTGTTTATCAACCGTGAGGACAACATCCCACCCTTGGTCAAGGCGGCGCTCGTACACGTCCAGTTTGAAAGTATACATCCATTTTTGGATGGCAACGGCCGCGTGGGGCGTCTGCTGATACAGATGATGCTTTGCAGCTATGGCCTACTCCGTAAACCGCTGCTATACCTCAGTTTATACTTCAAGCGCCACCGACAGGAATACTACAGGCTATTGAACGGCATTCGAGAAGATGGCGATTGGGAAGCCTGGATTGAGTTTTTCTTGGATGCAGTCATCGAAACAGCCGACGATGCGCTCAAGGTGCTGGCAGAGCTGCAGAAGCGAGTCCATCAGGACAAGGAGATTATCTCCTCACTAGGGCGCATGCGCAAAAATGCGGGAAAAGTGTTCAGCATCATGCAACGCCACATCGTTACTCGTCCGATTGTTTTGGCAAAACAATCGGGGCTCGCACCGTCCACCACGTACAGGATTCTGGATATTCTGGAAGCACACGGTATAGTCCTGCAAAAGAACGCGGGAGAACGCAACAGACTTTACATCTACGCACCGTACCAACGCATGCTGGACGAATGATTCACTTGCACTCCGGTACCTGAAATGAAAATAAGCTCACCCCTTATTTTCATTTCGGGCGCGAAATAGAAATAAGGGGTGTAAAAAAAGTGAAAATTTCGCGTGAATTTGATTGACAATAAGGGAAGAAAGGAGTATTCTGCGTGTCCCCGCTGATGCTGCAATAGAAACAACGGAGGGCTGGGGGCGAGAGCGCAGCACCTTCCACAAACTCGTGCATCCTGACACAAGGAGCACACAACACAAATAAACACAATGATTAACGAACTCGTTACAAAGATGGTGGAGGCCGGTGTACACTATGGTCACCAGACCCGCAAGTGGCACCCGAACATGAAGAAGTACATTCTCACCCAGAAGAATGGCATCCACATCATCAACTTGGAGGAGACCGAGAAGTGCCTCGAGAAGGCTTGCGCATTCCTCGGCGAGAAAGCCGCCAAGAACAAGAAGATCCTCTTCGTAGGCTGCAAGCGTCAGGCTCAGGAGGCTGTTAAGGAGGCCGCTGAGGCCACCGGTCAATACTACGTCAACTTCCGTTGGCTCGGTGGTATGCTCACCAACATGAGCACCATCAAGAAGAGCATTGCCCGCCTCGACTACCTCGAGAATCTCGACAAGCAGCCCGAGTACAAGAGCATGTCCAAGAAGGAGCTTGCCGCCCTCTCCCGTGAGCGCGAGAAGCTTCTGCGCAACCTCCAGGGTATCCGCAACATGGGTGGCGCTCCGGACGTTATGGTTGCCATCGGTGCCGACCACGAGGACATCGCCATCCGCGAGGCTCACATCCTGGGCATTCCCGTAATCGTTCTTACGGACACGAACGCAGACCCCGAGAGCGTTGACTTCCCCATCCCGGGCAACGATGATGCTGTTCGCTCCATCCGTCTCATCCTCTCCGTTCTCGTAGAGGCTATCAACAAGAACAAAGTTGCTTAATTTTAACCCTTAACCCGTAAAAAGACTACAATGGCTGAAATTACCGCCCAGATGGTCAAAGAGCTGCGCGTCAAGACCGACGCCGGCATGATGGACTGCAAGAAGGCTCTCATCGAGTGCGACGGCAACATGGACGAGGCCGTTAAGTACCTGCGTGAGAAGGGTATTGCCAAGGCTGCCAAGAAGGCTGACCGCGAGGCTAAGGAGGGTGTTGTTACCACCATCGTGGAGGGTAACGACGGCATCATCTTCGAAATCAACTGCGAGACGGACTTCTGCTCCAAGGGCGACAAGTTCCGCAACCTCGTGGCTGAAATCGGTGCCGCTCTCAAGGCATCCGCTGCCAAGACTCTGGAAGAGGCTCTCAACGTGGCCATCAACGGCACCACGGTGGAGAAGTACCTTGCCGAGCAGTGCGCTGCCATCGGTGAGAACATGAAGTTCCGCAAGTTCGGTCGCTACACCCTCAACGGTGAGGGCAGCATCGTCTCCTACATCCACATGGGTGGCAAGGTGGGCGTGCTCCTGCAGGCTACCTGCGGCAACGCTGCTACCGCTGCTTCCGAGGCTTTCCAGACCATGTGCAAGGACGTCACCCTGCACATCGCTGCCTGCGCTCCCAAGAGCGTGGACTCCTCCTCCCTCGACCCCGCTTTCGTTGCTGAGGAGCAGGAGATTGCCAAGGCTCAGCTCATCGCTGAAGGCAAGCCCGAGGCTCTGCTCGAGAAGATTCTTCCCGGCAAGCTCAGGGCTCTCTACAAGCAGAGCTGCCTCATGAGCCAGGAGTTCGTCAAGGATCCCTCCGTCACGGTTGAGAAGCTTGTTGCCAACACCGGCAAGGAGCTTGGTGACACCATCACCATCGTGGCTTTCGAGCGCTTCCAGCTCGGTGCTTAATCCGCACGCCACACGCTAAACTTTTCACCCCCGCCCTGCTCCTCGCAGTGGCGGGGGTGATTTTTTGGAATTGAGAAGGCCCCTCCTCCGCTAAAGCTCCGGCGTGGTATGCCAGCCCCCAATGTCTGCCCGAACAGAGGCGACAGAAAACATCGTGATGTGTTATAGGTGTGCCTTGCAAATTCAAATACGGCGCCCCCGAATGGAGACGCCGTATTTGATGTTTTTTCTTCCAAATTTAGAAAGAATAGCTTGCGCCTACATTCAGGCTGTGGCTTGTTACATTCTGCATGAGCTCGAAGGAGTAGGAGGCGTTGAGGCTCCAGTCGTCGGAGAGACGATGGGCTGCGCCTACGCTCAGGTTGATGCCCGCACGGCCGGGATTGGAGCCACGCAGTCGCATTCCCCCGAGGTCGGCGGTGGGGTTGTTGCGCACCATGTCGCCCACAAAGCTCAACTCACCGAATACCAACGTGCTGTCGCTGCATTTGTGGGAGGCACCGATGCCGAGCTCTCCGCGCAGATTCTGCACGGAGCCTGTGCTCAGGCCGTTGCTCTCTCCGCTATCCGTGGCGAGGTATTGCAGCCCGCCGAATACGCGGAGCGTGGTCTTATCGCTGATGGCGGTAGCCCAAGTCAGGCGGGCATCCAGCTGCAAGGCATCCTGCGCCCACTCGTAGGGAAGCCCAAGCAGATTCAGCTCGCTTTCCGTGCGGGTGTGGGTGGCCATCCAGCTCAG
>JAFQDN010000044.1 GCA_017415995.1 Akkermansia sp.
ATTTCCTAGGGCTTACGCCCTAGGCTAAGTTAGGTCACCCGCTGACGCGGGTTCAGAATTCCGCTCCCGTCTTCGCTGCTGCGCAGCTACGCCGTGGCAGGCGCTTACGCTCGCAAAAATTCCCCCATCATCCCCCCTTCAACTTCCGATTTACCGCGCAGTAGAGACTAATGAGAAGCCCCCCTTATCAATCGCAACGCTTACACGTCATCAATTCCGATTTATCGAACACGGCAGACTTATTCCTGCAAGCAGCTTAAATCAGTTATTAAACTGTTGCTCAAGAGCCTTTGAGCCAAAAAAGCCCGCTTCTATAAGGCGTAAGCTCTGTTTTTTGAGTTCAGATGAAGCCACACCTGTTTTTTCCACAGCTGCAGCGAGTTCTTGCGCGGAAACATAAGCTAAGACTGTATTAAGAGCATCCATACGAGCCTCCAACTCCTTTAAGGGTTCCACAGCGGCATCAGCGGTAGCTTTATCCACAATAGAACTGTATATACGCACCTGTTGAGCAAGAGCCTCAGCATATTCCTGTGCACACTCGGCTTTTTGCTCAGGGGTATATTGATGCAGCTCTTGCGGGTGTGGCTCGTTAACATAACCGTTTTGCTCCGGCATGGGGGCAGTGGTAATCTCCGGCTGAGGAGCACTTTGCTGCGTTAAGAGCAACTGTGTCGCGTCAAACCACATTTGCACTCGGTAGGCCTTACCATCTCTTGGCACCAACAGTGTAAACAGCCCGTAAGCACGCCCGTCTTCTGTTTTTTCCAACTTGCGGTCTTCTATCTCGGCTCCCGGTATAGCCCCGATAATAGCATCTATAGCAGAAAGCTTAGAAGGATCCGTGCTCAGCACCCACGCCGTTTCCATAGAAAACCCGGCACCTCCGGCCAAGCATACATCCCCCACGGCGGGATTCTGCATCAACTCTTTACTTAATGTGGCAATAAGCTCAGCAGAGGCGTTCTCCTTGGGCATTGCGGCAGAGGGTTCTCGCCCCAGCGCCTCAGCCAATGCTGTGGAACCGTAAAAGTTATTTTCAATAAGCCGAGTATAGATTCCATCCAAACGCTCCGGCGTCATGCCTGCTGCATCTAACAGCGGTGCAATGGTTTCTTCCGGCACATACTGCACGGCAATTGTGCAATCCTGCAAATAGGCCATACGCTGAGCAACCTCACCGGCGGCTGCATCCGCAGCGGATTTATCAGTAATAGACTCCAGTAACTCATAAGCAGAGCAAAGTGCCTCTACAAAGCTTTCCACGGTGTTATCCGCAGCAGGTTGCTGCACCTCTTCGGTGGTGACGGTTGTATCCGCCCCCATGCCATGTGAGGCGACTACCAACATCAACGCAGTTATAATGTGTCTCATACGCTTGTCTACAACAAAAAAACTATCATCAAATCAACATAAGTCATTGATTCACCACACACTTAATTCTTCTCAAAAAAAAAGAGCACAGCAAAAAAAACTCGTTATGCAACTAACAGAGTCATTTTAGCGAAATTTTAAGATATTGCAAGTCCCGTTTCATCCCCCGCATGTTTTTTTGCCATTTTTAACTTTTTTCTTGCATTGCCGCTCCTGTTTGGTATGCTTACTGACAGTCAGATTCTCAGTTCCGTCTTTCTGCCATGAAACGCACTCTTTTCATTCTTGCGCTCTCAACTTTCGCGGCAATTCCGCATACTTTCGCTGCTACCGGAGATACGGTTGTCAGTAATTCTTCTGCGACCTATGTTGCCGAAGGCATGACTGTAACAGGCATCGGAACCGGGTATGCCGCCATCAACAGAACACAATCAACGAGATTCTACGACAGCAACAAAGGAGGTCCATGGACCACACCATACTCTGATGGAACTGAGGGTGACTCTCTGATGTGCTGGTCCCACGCAACCAGCAATTCCCTGCAATACTGGCAGGATGTATATGGTGTATTCTACAGAGATAGTGGCAATATGGCAGAAATCGGCAGCAACGAACCGAGAGAGTTGCCGAACGGATATTACGCCACCGAATCGATAACAGATTACAACGGAGAAGTAGTCAACGGTGAATACCCTAAGGTAGAAGTACCCAATGCTAAACAACTGAACATTGCCAAAGATTTCTACAACAATTGGGAGAACAGCGGAGGCAAATTCGGACCTGCAGCAGACTGGTACTTCAAGTGGGATTCCACTACCTCAACAAGCCCTGGTGGTTATTATTCCGAATATTTCGGCAACGGTAATGATTCCAGGTCCTCATTCGTTACTATATATTCTCAGCATATCGAGGACATGGATCCCTATGTACAGGGCACATCTGCGGGGCATAGCGCTTTTGCAAACAACGACCTCAACGGACTGAAAGAAGCCTTACTTCCAGGATTCGGCTTAGAAAAGCAAGCAAATGGAAGTTACGTACAAACAAATGAAGGAATTCTGCCTTTCATCGGAATTTGGTACGATACCACCGATAGCAGCGGAGAAACGCTTTCCTATGGTCACATGCTCACAGCATACGGATTCACGCTGAATGCAGATGGTAGTCTCAAATCCATTCTCATCGGCAATGGAGATGATAATGTTGCGCGTGCTCAAGAGCTGTTCCTTAAAATAAACAGTGACGGCAAGATTCAGCTATACCGCAATTCGGCTTGCACCACCCCGTTTATCGCGGGGTGTAATTACTACATCGGCGAGGTATCCTACATCAACACGCCGGAGGTGTTGCAGAACATGCTTACGGAGTATCGGAGCTTGGACGAAGCTGCCGTATGGAACGGAGGCGCGACGGAATGGAGCACCCAAGTGGATGTGGTAGACAGTGAAATTGCGGATAGCTCCACCGGTTGGGATATTCTTGTTGATGGAGCAAACATCGATGAAAAGCACCACGCATATTACCATGGTTATGCCTTGGAGGGGCGCAATGTAGAATTCGGAGAGCATGCGGATGCAAACAACCGAACAGTCACTGTGACAGGCACCGTGCATGCGCGCAATATCACCGTAAGTGCCGCCGGCTATGAGTTCAAAGCCGGGGAGGATGCAGCCATTGCCGGGGCAGGTGAAGGTGAAAAGGCAAACCTGACCATCACAAGCGGTGCCTCCCTGAGCAGCGAGGTGCAACTTAATCTCGGAGACCTTACCTTAGAAAACGGAGCCGTGCTCAGCAGCGACAAGGTGATTGAAGTACACGGCGCATTCCTAGTCAAACTTCAAGAGGCCGCCACATTCGGCTTGGCACGCGCAGCCGTTACACCGGAGGCCAGCGTTCATGCGGATTTGGATTTACGGGATGCCACCTCCATCACGCTGAATGCGGAGGTGAACATGAACGACCACAACCTCATACTGAGCGCAGACACCCCCATTACCCTTAGCTTGAATGAGGTGGACGGCAGCATCATGTTCTTCACCAATATTAAACAGCTTTCCATTGTGGACGGTGAGGTAACAACCGTGGTAGCAGAAGGAGCAAACTTAACGCAGTACTTCAGCAACATCACCACCGCCGACGGAAGAGACTTGAGCGGGTATCAAGTTATCTACTCTTCCGGCACCCTGAGCATGACCCTAGTGCCGGAACCTACTACCGCCACCCTCAGCCTGTTGGCGCTCGCCGCTCTTGCTGCCCGCCGCCGCAGAAAATAAGCCACACTTACCACCATGAAGAAGACTCTTTTTCTCAGTGCGTTCATCTGCTTAAGCTCCCCGCTGATGGCAGCGGTGGGAGATACGCTGAACCTGATAGTGGACAGCACCTACTCTGCAAACGGATTTATTGCCGACGGGGCCAAGGGCACAGGCAGCTATTTCTACGGGGGAAGTTACAGTAATCCGGACATAAAAACCACAACCCGTTTTTATGACAGCACGAAGAATTGGAGTGAAATCATCAGCAACAGTGCCGGAGACAGCCGTATGTGCTGGGCACATACGGCCGGTAACATGCTGCAATACTGGCAAAGTTATTACGGTGTTTTTTACAAGGGGAACTACGGAGAACTACCCTACGGAACGGATTATACGCGCCAGGTAAATCCCAGTTTGGGAGCATCGTATACCATCACGGATCCGATGCGACTCAATACAACGAAGCACCTCATCACAGTTGGGTTCAATCAGAGCAACACCGGTGGCAATGTATACGCTGGCATTGACTACTATTTTTGCAGAAATCAGAGCGGAGGCGGGTACTTCAGTGAGTATTTCGGTTCATTCGGCAACGGTGTCTCAATCCCTTCCGGTCAAACGTCCACGGTGACGGTAGTCAACTCGCAGGAAAACCTCACTCCGGCGCTTTTGTCCGCCTTGGGAATAACCAAGCAAGGCGACGGCACGTACAAACAAACAGAAGCAGGGCTGATTGCGCACCTGAATGTGGGAGCAGATACCGGCAACACTTTTTCAGCCCATACGCTTACTTGTTACGGTTTGACTCTGGATGAGAATGGCAACGTCAAATCCATCATTTACGCGGATTCCGACAATTACAAACTGAGCGGCATCGCATCTTCTGAAGGTATTGGAACAGAGTATGGAGGTCTCCCCAGCATGGAGCAAGCGTATGTTAAAGTTGTAGACGGAAAAATTCTGCTCTACACCGATGCAGCCTGCGAAACGCCGCTCACATACGGCACGGAGAATCACTATTACTTAGGGGCAGTCACCCAAATCAACACGCCGGAGGTATTGAAAAACATGCTGGCGGAGTATAGTGATGTGGCGAATGAAGCCCAAGTGTGGAACGGCAACAGCAATGAGTGGAAGGCTCAAGTGGCAACAACGGAAGAGCTGCCGACGGAATCCACGGGCTGGGATGTGCTGGTGGATGGCGATAACATCGCCGAGGAGCATCGTGACTATTACCACGCCTATTCTACGGATGGTCGCGCCGTGGTGTTCGGCGCCCATGGCATGAACGGTCGCACGAGTACCCAAACCATCACGGTAAGCGGAACGGTGACGCCCGGTGCCATCACTGTGGAGAACGGTGGTAATTATCACCTGAAAGCCGGTACCGGGGCTGCAATTGAGGGTACCGGTGACGTAGCGGTGAATAATGGGGGTAAGCTCAGCAGTGAGCTCAACTTCGGTACACGCGCCATCAAGGTTGCGAGCGGTGGTCATTTTGCCTATGCTATGACGGCAGACACCGTACTGACGGGACAAATCAGCGGTGAGAGTGGCTCCACCATTCAATTCCGCAACGGTTCGAGCGCAACGGATGTGACATACAGCTACGATACAACAAACTTCCGACTTGCGAGTACAACAGTAAACGCCATCACCGGAACTTTAGTGATAGGCGACAGCCAAGACACCATGGCCACGCACGTGGACTTTTCAGCAGCCTATTACGGCTACATGAATGTGGAAAACTTGGTCATGTACGGCACCTCATCACTGAACACCGCCGGCACCACCGTCGTTACCGGCACCTACAGCAGCTTGAAGAGCTTGCAAGCAGCGAGCACCTATAATCTGAGGGCGGCAGCAACACCGGGACCGACCTTGTACGACAGCTTGGACTTAACCCAGGCGGACACCCTGGTAATGGAAACCTCCACAAGCCTGAACAACAACTCGCTCATACTCTCCACAAATAACAGCCTGACCTTGGACATGGAGTTGAGCACCACGGAAGCTAACATCCTGTTTACGGAGGTAGGCCAAGTAACCGTGGACGGAATAGCCAACACGGGAGAAACGGAGTGGGAGGCGAGCTCGTTCTTCAGCGGAGCCGATATGCAGAATTACAACTTGGTATACAGCGCCGGCACGGTGGCATTGGTATTTGACCCGCTGGTACCGGAACCGGCAACAAGCACCTTGGGCTTGGTAGCCTTAGCCGGCTTGGCTATGAGGCGCAGACGCCGATAAACAAACCGAAAAAAAGGAAAGAAGGCATCATGAAACCGGGTAAGAGCTCATGGGTGCAGGCATTGCGATTTGCGGTGCAACTGGGATTCATGGTGGCCTTGGTGGCCGGGATTTCCGTAACGAAGGAAGTATCGGTATGGCTGTTGCCGACGATACTGCTGGTAGGTGTATTTTTCTGCGGGTGGGTATGTCCGTTCGGGGCGGCGCAGGAATGGCTGGGCAAACTGGGCAAATGGATGCACTTACCACAATTCCGCATGCCGCAAGGGGTACAGCGTTATTTACAACTGAGCCGCTACATCCTGTTCTTCCTGCTCTTTGCCTACGGCATCAGCATCCTGCTGTTACAAGGGCCGCGCAATTTTGCCATGCTGATGGGCGGAAGCGTGTACAACATAGCCTCGGGCATCATCATTACGTTTTTGGTACTCAGCCTGTTCACCGCACGCCCGTTCTGCAACTACTTTTGCACCGGCGGAGCCAAACAGGGCTTGTGGAGTGTTCTGCGGATATTCGGCATACGGCGCGACACAGCGCGCTGCGGCGGCTGCGGAGTGTGCAGCAAGGCATGCCCCATGAATATTGAAGTACACAAAACGGAATTTGTGCGCCACCCCAACTGCATCGGATGTCTTTCCTGCGTAAGCAGCTGCCCCAAGAACTGTTTGGCATACAAACTCATGCCGGCACGAAAAAAATGAACACCGGGGTGGCATATTTGTTTGACACATTTCCCCGGGGTGCAAGGCTTCCGGGGCGTCCTTTCCGAGGCTCTGAACTCACCAACCAATTCCGCATTATCCCCTGCAAAGGTCTAACTGAATTCAAAAAATAAAATTTAGTATTGCAATTTGTCGCACTTATGGCATATTGAAAGGGCAGGCATGGCATCACTCATCATCACCATCAACGAGCAAAAACACGGGTTTGAGCTTCCGGCCATACTCGGCAAGAGGAGCGTCATCGGCAGCGATGACGAGTGCGATATTACCCTGAAAAATGCGGAGGGGGTATCCCGCCGGCACTGTTGCATAACGTGCACGGAAGAAGGCTTCCGGATAGAAGATTTGGGCTCCACCAACGGCACCTTTGCGAATACGGATGAAGTGACGGAACCCACCTACATGAAAGAGGGCGTGGTCTACACCATAGGCAAGGCTTCCATGCTGATAGCGGAGCTTGCAAGCTTTGCCCCGGCGCCGGAAAACAAGCAGCCCGTACCGAGCAGTCGCGCAGCCACAGCCCCCCTGCCCGAGACCGAGCCGCAAGCGCAAGCCCCACAGCCCGTGCCGAATACCATCTCCGTAACACCGCCCGGCCCGCGCAAACTCGTTACAGGGAACGGTAAGCGCCGTCCCCTCAGTGCCGAGGAGCTGAAAAACAAGGCTAAGTTACTGGCAAACTCGTTCAAGGGCAGCGGCATCAGCATTACCTACGTGGTCATCATCATCATTGCAGCGTTCTACGCCGGCATGGTGCTATACAGCTGGGGCTCGGAGGGAACAACCGTACCGTTCCTCTTCCGTTGAGGTGAACGGGGGGGCAACAACGCGCAGCAACGCACAATTACCCGGTACACGGTTCTATAAATAACCGGATTGTTTGCGACCATGAGCGCGCCGAATTGCAGAAACGTTTCCTGCTAAAAGACTGTGCGGCACTATAAAATAAGGCTTGCAAAAAAAATGAAAATGGTGTATGGTGACGCCACCGCCGGTGGCGGTGAAGAACATCAATTCAAGACGTAACATGGAAACGATGAAAATACAGCGCGCTCTGCTCTCCGTATCGGACAAGACGGGGCTTGACAAGTTTGCCAAAGGGCTGGTAGCCCAGAACGTACAGCTCATCTCCACGGGAGGCACCTGCAAGTACCTGCAGGAGCTCGGACTGCCCGTAACGGAGATTTCAGACTACACGGGAGCGCCGGAGTTGTTTGACGGACGCGTGAAAACGCTTCACCCCAAGGTACACGGAGGTTTGCTCCAGCGCCGTGACTTGGAGGAGCACCGTCAGCAGGCCGCTGACAACAACATCCCCACCATTGACTTGGTGTGTGTGAACCTTTACCCCTTCGAGGAAACCATCGCCAAGGAAGGCGTGACCTTGGCCGAGGCTATCGAGAAGATAGACATCGGCGGTCCCTCCATGCTGCGTTCGGCGGCAAAGAACTACGCCTCCGTCACCGTGGTGTCCGATCCCACGGACTACGACACCATTTTGGAGGAAATGGAAAACCACAACGGCAACACCACGCTCAAGACCCGTGAGAAGCTGGCCGTTAAGGTATTCATGCGCACCTCCGCGTATGACAACGCCATCTCCAACTACTTGGGCCACCGCGCGGAGGACAGCACCAAGAACAACTTCTTCCTGTCCCTGCCCTTTAACCAGTCCCTGCGCTATGGGGACAACCCCCACCAGCCCAGCGTGCTGTACGGAAACTTTGATTCCATCTTCACCCAGCTGCAAGGCAAGGAGCTCTCCTACACCAACATCTTGGATTTGGATGCCGCAGCTTCCCTCATCATGAACTTCCGCCGCCCCACCGTCGGCATCCTCAAGCATACCAACCCCTGTGGCGTGGGTCAGGATGACGAGGACCTTGTGGAGGCTTGGAAGCGCGCCTACCAGACGGACACGCAAGCCCCGTTCGGTGGCGTTATCGTGATGAACCGCCCGATGACGGAGGCGCTTGCCCGCATCGTCGGGGCCATCTTCACGGACGTTATCATTGCCCCGGACTACGAACCGGAGGCCCGCGCCATCCTGCAAAAGAAGAAGAATTGCCGCATCATGCGCATCGACATGGACGCATGGCGTGAGTTCTGCAAACTGCCGATGGTGCGCACCGCCCCCGGCGGCCTAATGACGATGAAGCGCGACGACGAAGTCATGGGGCTGGACAACTTGGAAGCCAAGGTAGTAACCAAGCGTGTACCCACGGCAGAGGAGCTGGAGGCCATGCGCTTTGCCTGGCGTGTGTGCAAGCAGGTGCACTCCAACGCCATCGTCTTTACGGATAAGGACGGTACTCTCGGCATCGGCGCAGGCCAAATGAGCCGCGTGGACTCCGCCAAGATTGCCGTGTGGAAGGCCGGACAAGCCGGACTCGACCTCAAGGGCAGCGTCATCGCTTCCGATGGGCTCTTCCCCTTCGCAGACGGCTTGCAGACTGCCATTGATGCCGGCGTAACGGCCTGCATCCAGCCCGGTGGCTCCATCCGTGACCAGGAGGTGATTGACGCAGCGGACGCAGCCGGCATTGCCATGGTATTCACCGGTGCCCGCCACTTCCTGCACTAAACCGATACCATTCACCACATCCCTGCGGGAGCAATCCCGCGGGGATTCTTCACTCAATATCCTACCATGCACCTCGGAGTAAACATAGACCACGTGGCAACGCTGCGCCAGGCACGCTACGCCACCATGCTTGATTCACACAACACGGAGCCCTCCGTCTTGGAAGCCGCAAAAGCAGCCATGGAGGGCGGAGCGGACTCCATCACCCTGCACGTACGAGAGGACCGCCGCCACATGCAAGATGCCGATGCCCAAGCTGTGCGCCGCGAGATACCCCTGCCCCTCAATCTGGAGATGGGAGCCACGCCGGCCATGCTGGAGTTTGCGCTCAGCCTGAAACCGGACTATGTTTGCCTTGTGCCGGAGCGGCGAGAGGAGATTACCACTGAGGGAGGGTTGGACGTAGCAGGCAAGGCTGATGAGCTGCGCGCCATCGTCTCTGCACTACAGGCCAACGGCAGCAAGGTAAGCATGTTCATAGACCCGGATTCGGTGCAGGTGGAAGCCTCCGCCGACATCGGCGCGCTGATGGTGGAGCTGCACACCGGCAAGTTTGCCAACTCACTGGGCGCAGAGCGCGCAGAAGAGACGGCCCGCTTGGCAGCAGCTGCAGAGCTTGCCCACAGCCTCGGTCTGGAGGTGCACGCCGGGCATGGCATCCAAATCAGCAACTTACCGGAGCTCAACGCCGTGCCGCACCTCACGGAGCTCAACATCGGCCACACCCTCATCGCCCGCGCCATCTTTACCGGCCTTACGCCCGCCGTGCGAGAGATGAAGGAGGCCATTGCCTCATACAAGTGGTAAACCACTGCACAGTAACGCCATATTTTCCGCCCGCCGCACCTCCATGCGGCGGGATTTTTCTTTACATGACGGAGCAGGTGCGGTAGACTGAGATAACATAACACTCATACGAACGCTATGAAAGCAACACATTATCTCACAACAGCTCTTTTAGGTGCCATCTGCTGGGGTAACCCCTTGGTGCAGCCCTGCATGGCGCAAGAAGCAACGGCAGCGCTTTCCCCTGCCACTCAGACAGCCGCCATGGAAGCCGCAGCCCTGATACCTGCAGAAGCTGATAACATACTGGTGCTCGACGTACAAGCTTGGATGAAACTGTACAACGCCGGTGCAGAAGCAGCAGACATGGCTCCTTGGGACGGCATAAAAAGCCTCGCCATCGGGGTGCCGAATGGCAATGTAGAGGCGTTGAACAATCTTATTGATTTCACCGGACATTTGGCGGATGGGCTCTCCGCAAATCTTGCGTTCATGGGTTGGCGACTATTGGCGTCTGAGCAAGTATGCGCCTTGCAGCTTGAGCAATTGGAGAAGTTTGATATTGAAGGCAAGACAGAAGACTATCAAAAGATTATTGACAATGTTTTGTCGCAGCCCAAATTTTATGTTGCGATAAAGCCCCTGCCGGGCAGAGAAGATGTACTCGCGGAACTGATGAAGCTGATGGATGAGCCATCGGATAACGGAACGGAGGAGGCCTACGAGAAAAACGGCTGGAAAGGTATTTGCAAACGCGATAATGCTGCGCAGGGGCAGCCGCATGCCACCCTATACTGGCTTTACAAGGTGAAGGGGGACAGCATCCTACTGGCTTGCGGCAGCAACCCGGATGAGATAACCGCAGCGAATAGCCCCGAAGAATCCGCCTTGAAACACGTGCCGGCGGATTTTGCCACGCCGATGGTTTACCCGGAATGCACACCGCTTTTGCTCGGGAGGGTGGATGCCCCCATAATGAACTGCATGCAGCACCTCCTCAAACGCACATGCCAAGCATTGGCCGCACCCTTGCACCTCACGTTTACAGCCGTAGCAGCATCAGACTTTCACGCAGCGGAGCAAATCAAGAAAGGCGTAAGCGCTCTGGAGACCTTGTCCACGGAGTTGAGCAAGCTCACCCCCGCCATGCAAAAGCCCCTGAACCTGGCCGTGTGGCACAAGACAGGCACTCCTGACTGCATTCAGATAGAGGCGGAGTGGGATGCCTGCGGCGCCGAGTTTGAGGAAGGCACCCTGCACCACGCACGGACAATCGGCACCCCCATATTCTCCATCAGCAGCTCCCCGCTGCGCATGCCCGACGCGCCGAACATGCGCACCGTCCTCGAAGCAGGCGGAGAAATAGCAAACAGCATCCTGTATACTATATCGGTCCCGGATGAGAACGGGAAAACGCCGGATGCCGTGTTCGGCGCAGGGTATAAGCGCTTGCTTACGGCATTTTTCCAATTCACGGACACCTTGAGCGGCACGTGGCACTTTTGCGCAGAAGAGATAAGTGACACGCCGATAACGGAAACGGCGGAGGGACCCACCGGAACGTCCTCTACCCGCACCACCTTCAACATCAAGCTCAACAATCGCGCGGAATTTCTCCCTGCGTGGAAGAATGTACTCACCACAATGGAGGAAATGGTGGATAATGATGAATTCCGCGCCTCTTTAGAGGTAGACTTCAACAAGGTGACGGAGCGAACGGAAGGCAACATCACGTACTTCGCGACGGATGGTGAAACAGGCATCTCCGCGCTCACGGAAGATGAACTGATTATCAGCTCTTGCGCACCATACGGTGAAGCACTGGCAAAACAACGCACGCCGCTGACCATTCGCGGGCTTTCCGGCAGAATCCTCCTAGAACCCACGCTTCAGCAAGCCCCCGGTGGGGAAGCGGGCGAGCCCGTTCTTCAATTCGTCAACGGTTGTGATTTCCATCTTACCACGGAGGGTGGCTGCTTTAAGCTCAGCATCGACCTCTTCCTCCCGAACGACGCAAAGCCCAACGAGCAGACAAATTAAATGTGTGCACGGAGGTGCACGCCGGCCATGGCATCCAAATCAGCAACCTGCCGGAGCTCAACGCCGTGCCGCACCTCACGGAGCTCAACATCGGCCACACCCTCATATCCCGTGCCATTTTCACCGGGCTCACCGCCGCCGTGCGCGAAATGAAAAACGCCATTGACGGCTACAAGTGGTAACAAATGTACGATTATCCCGGCTTCTCGACCCCGCATGCCGGAGCAAGTGCTATCTTCCTTTCAAATTCCGACTTATCACTCAGAGCCAAGTGCAATTCATCGAATCTGACAGAGGCGCGCGGATTGCCTTATTCAAAAGGACGAATTTGCACGCTGAAGGCGCATTTTCTCCGATTTCCGCGCAAATGCGGAGTTTTTTGACGTAAAAAAGCAAAAAAAAGCCATCAGAAAGCTTGTAAAATGGGCATTATTCAATTTTTATCTTGCAATACGTCATGCAAATGTTATCATAAAGCCCTATGAATAAGACACAACTTGTTGACTGCATTCAGGCCAAGCTTGGCGAAGGCGCCACCAAAAAGTGCGCTGAGGCCGCTCTCTCCGCTGTACTCGGCTCCATCTCCGATGCCGTGAAAGCCGGTGAGAAGGTACAGCTCGTAGGTTTCGGTACCTTTGAAATGAAGACCCGCGCTGCTCGCACCGGTCGCAATCCGCGTACCGGCGATGAGATGAAGATTGAGGCTTCCCAGACTCTGGCATTCAAGCCGTCCTCCGCCTTCAAGACCGTTCTTCCCGCCAAGAAGACCTGCAAGAAGGGTGGTTGCAAGAAGAAGAAGTAAGATTCTTCTCCTGCCTATTCATTTTCAGGCCGCGTCCCTATACCGGACGCGGCTTTTTCTTTGCAGTGTGCCGCATCATGAAAGCAAAAAGGGAATATTCCCTCATTGTTCTCGGAAGAGTAGCAGAATTTGGCTTTACATCAGCCGTACAATATGCTAAAAAGATTGCGTTATGGATTTAGAGCAACGCGAAATCAGTGTTGACACCATCAGTCCGTACTTCGAGGAATACTTTGGGCAGAAACCCAGCGTGGTGGCTGCCTCCCCCGGGCGCGTGAACCTGATAGGTGAACACACCGACTACAATAACGGTTTTGTCCTTCCCATGGCCCTCAACAACATCAATGTTGTGGCTGTGGCTCCCTCCCCCACCGGCAAGCACCGCTGGATTGGCTCCTTGGGTGATACGATGATTGAAATAGACCCGGCAGATGCCAACAAGCCCGGAGACCCCTTCTGGAGCAACTACGTGCGTGGTGTCATCTGCATGCTGGAGCGCCGTGGCATCAACGTGCCGGCAGTGGATATGCTGATTGACTCCAACGTACCGAGAGGTGGCGGTTTGTCCTCCTCCGCAGCATTTGAGGTAGCTACCTGCACGGCTCTTGCCGCCCTTTGCGGGGCAGACGTCCCCCCGACGGAGCGAGCCCTTATCGGACAGGCCACGGAGCACGAGTTTGTGAACGTTCCCTGTGGCATTATGGACCAGTTCATCTCCGCCAACGGCAAGCAGGACCACGCCCTCATGCTGGACTGCAAGGACCTCTCCTACAAACTCATTCCCATGATGGATCCGGCCGTAAGCGTGCTGGTTATAGACTCCGCCGTCAAGCACTCACTGGCAGATGGCGGCTATGCAGCACGCCGCAAAAACTGCGAGGACGCCTGTGAGATACTCGGAGTACCCTCACTGCGCGAAGCGACGTTGGAAATGCTCGAAGAGAAAAAAGAAGCCTTGGGTGACCTGTGCTACCGCCGTGCTCGCCACGTCATCGGCGAAAACCTGCGCGTAGAAAAATTCGCAAACGCAGTTGCAGCAGCAGATTGGGACAGCGCCGGAGTGGCCATGCGCGCCTCACACGCCTCCCTCAAGAATGATTTTGAAGTATCCTGCGCTGAGGTGGACACCTTGGTCAGCTTGGCGGACTCCATCCCCTCTGCAGCCTCCGTATACGGCGCACGCATGACGGGTGGCGGTTTCGGCGGCTGCATTGTTGCCCTCGTCAAGAGTGAGGATGTGGAACAGGTAGCAAACGAAATGCTTGAGGCCTACCGCGAGGCACTCGGCATTGAGACCACCTACCTCATCACCCGCCCGGGCGAAGGTGCTCGCGTGCTCTACAAAGCTTAATCCGAACACATAGTAACACATGAAAAACATTGCAACCATACTGGGTATGCTCACCCTGCTGAGCAGCGCAGCCTTGGCAAATGATGCAACCACAGCCGCTACAAGCGATGTACTCCCGCTCTGGGAGATGATTGTCTTCTGCGTGGTCGTGGTAGGCGTTATCGGCCTTGGTATTTGGAAATCCGGTGATTCCGGAGAGAGCACATCCGAAGACGGAGAGAAGAGCGAAGGAGGCGCCGCTGACTACTTCTTGGCAGGTCGTGGCCTGAGCTGGTGGCTGGTGGGTTTCTCCCTCATTGCAGCCAACATCTCCACGGAGCAATTTGTAGGCATGAGTGGCAAAGCCGCAAACTGGGTGGGCTTGGCCATTGCCGGTTACGAGTGGCTTGCCGCCATTGTGCTGGTGATTGTTGCTTTCACCTTCCTGCCCATGCTCCTCAAGCGCGGTGTATTCACCATTCCGCAGTTCCTGGAAGAGCGTTTTGACGGCAAGGCTCGCACCATCATGGCCGTAGCCAACCTCGTCATTCTTGTGGGTGTGCCGACCGCCGGTGTTATCTTCGCCGGTGCAAAGGTTGTATCCGGGTACTTTGACCTGAGCATGACAGCCGGCTGCACCATCATCGGCCTCTGCGCTACGGTATACGTGTTTGTCGGCGGCCTTAAAGCCTGCGCTTGGACGGACCTCATCTGGGGTGCAGCCCTCATCGTCGGTGGCGGTCTAGTAGCTGTACTTGCCCTGAATGCCATAGGCGCAGCAGACCCGAACGCCCTCATCGAGACAGCTTCCGCTACCTCCCAAGTGACGGTGGACCAGCTTGCCAATATGTCCGGCTGGGATCGATTCATGGCTCTTAACAGCGGTGATGCCATTACGGCCACCAACGCCATCGGCGGCAAGATGCACATGATTCGTCCTGCTGACGATATGGAAATTCCGTGGACGGCACTCTGCCTCGGCCTCTGGATTCCCAACTTCTTCTACTGGGGTCTCAACCAGTACATCATGCAGCGCACATTGGCCTCCAAGAGCTTGGCAGAAGGTCAGAAGGGCATCGTCTTTGCGGCAGGTCTCAAGCTGCTCATTCCCTTTGTTGTGCTTATTCCCGGCATTCTTGCATACAACCTGTACAACACCGACATGAAGGCCGGTGCTGCAGCCAAAGCCACCGCAGCCATTGAATCCGTAGAAGCCAGTGGCAAGACCCCGCTTTACCGCATTACGGCGGACTATGTAGCCACAGAACCCGGTAAGGCAATGGATTACATCACCAAGAATGCCACTGTGGCCGGTACCGCAGAGCAACAAGCTAAGGTGGAGGGGCTGAAAGCAGACCTCAACGCTGTTCTTGCAGCAGGCACAGCAGAGCAGGTTACAGCAATTGCCACCAAGCCTGAGCTCAAGCTCAACATCCCCGAGGGCGTATCCGACCTCGGTAAACAGAAGCGCATTGCCGCTGCTCTGATAGCTGACAAACTGGCTAAGGAAAGCAACGCCATCATTGATGCCAAAGCAACAGACACAAGCTTTGCAACTTCCGACCCCATTAACGGTTACGATTACGACTCCGCATTCGGCACATTGCTCAAGAAGCTGCTGCCGGGCACCGGTATGGCATGGTTTGTGTTGGCAGCGCTCTTCGGCGCAGTGGTAAGCTCCTTGGCTTCCATGCTTAACTCCGCTTCCACCCTGTTCACAATGGACATTTGGAATAAGATTCGCAAGGAACAGTGCTCACAGAAAGAGCTCGTAACCGTCGGCAAGTTCGGCGTTCTCGGCTGCTCTGCCATTGCTCTGCTGCTGGCTATCTTCCTCTCCACGAAGCTGGATAGTATCTTCAGCTACATTCAGGAGTTCCAAGGCTTCCTCAGCCCGGGCGCACTGGCTGTATTCCTCTTCGGCTTCTTCGTGCCCAAGTGCCCCCGCTACTTCGGATGGCTGGGTATTGCCATCAACGTTGTGGAGTACGGAGCACTCAAGATTTGCTGCCCGGAGATGGCCTTCCTTAACCGCATGGCAGTCTGCCTTGTCACCATCGTGCTTGTAGGCTTCATCATTACATGGCTCAACGCTCTCCGCGGTGGCGAGGCCGTGAAACTTGAAGACAAGGGCATCATCAAGATGGAGAGTTCACGCTCCGCAGTCCTCTGGGGCTGGGTAGTGGTGCTCTTGACCATTGCTCTCTACATCATCTTCTGGTAAAGACCCACTTTTACCGTTGATTTTGCATGCCGCGTTGCTCCCACCGGGCAACGCGGCTGTTTTTTGCCCGACGGGAATAGGATTTGCCATTCAGCAGAAAATATGATAGAGTGAGCTCATGCAAGTTCATGCCACCACCACTCAAGCAGAATTGGAGGCCATAGCCAAGCGCGAAGCCCGCACCATGTACCTGGATATTCTGCAGCTGAGATTGCGCTCTCAGCTTGTCATCATTTTTCTGTGCCTGTTTAATCCGCCCGCCATCTTCGGTTTCTTCATGATAGGGGCGGTTCTGACGGCCATATTTGCCTGTTGTGTAGCTTGGGCATATATAAATGGCGAGGCGGAAATCCTCCACACCGCGCTTATGTGGTGGTACATATGGGCAGCAACGGTATACCTGCTGAACTTTTCCATTCGAGCCATCTTCTGCCGCAAAGTAGCACGCCAACTCGCAAGCTATAAACCGGCGGATGATGCTACGGACGATGCCGAGGCTGTTACGGCACCGAAATCCCACCCTCTGATTTGGGAAAAGGATGAGGAAAACGAACACTGGCAAACATTGGTGCTCTTCCATGCTCCCAAACGTGGCTTATACGCCCTGGAGCTTACTATTGAGAACTATGACGGCTCCATTGAATCATGCCCTAACTGCGCCTGCGCTTCCGCCATGGAGGAGATTATCGGCGACCGCTCCCGGTTCCTCGCGCTTTATCGTTTAGAGGCCGGGAACCATTGGATGCCCCTTTCCCTTACCAATGCCAACGGCAATCACGGGCCGGAGGCCGCCCTGACGCAGATTAACAGCATATAAAAGGCCAAATTTTGCCCAAAATCCGACGTATGCTCACCCCGAGCAACATTCTTATTTACATACTTGAAGCAGTCTGCCACCAAACCACGGACAACTTCCGTAGAAAAAAGCCCATAAGGCGCACTTTCCGCTTGAATATATAGCGCGAGGGTGTAGAATAGTGGTGTTATGCTAGATATCCGAGTTGTCAGGGAAAATCCTGAGTATGTGAAAGAGCGTGTACGCCTGCGTGGCGGAGACCACTGGATGCTTGTAGATAAGGTGCTTGAGTGTGATGTAAAGCGCCGCAATGCCGAAACGGAAAAGCAGGCCTTGTCATCCGAGCGTAACAGCACGTCCAAGCAGATTGGCCTCATGGTGAAAGAAGGGCGCCGCGAAGAGGCGGAAGCCCTCAAAAAGCGCATGGGCGAGGTGGGTGAGCGCATTAAAGAGCTGGATGCCGTAGCAACAACAGCTGCCGAAGAACAGGAGAGTCTGCTGCTGAACATCCCGAACATGCCGCATGACGGAGCTCCCGTAGGTGCAGACGAGTCCGCAAACCCTGAGCTGCGCGTGTGGGGCACCAAACCGGAAATAGCAGACCCCAAAGACCACGTGCAAATTGCGACTGCATGCGGACTGCTTAATTTTGAAGATGCAACGCGTATTTCCGGTTCCGGTTTCATCGTATACCGCGGGCTTGGTGCCCGTTTGGAGCGAGCGCTCATCAACTTCCTGCTGGATACTCAAACACAGGAAAACGGCTACCAGGAAGTAGGCGTACCCTTTATCGTGAAGCGTGAGTGCATGTACGGCACGGGGCAGTTACCCAAGTTTGAGGAGGACATGTACGGCATAGAGGGCAACAGCATGTTCCTTGTCCCCACGGCTGAGGTACCCGTCACCAACCTGTGCCGCGACCAGATTTTGCGAGAGGCTGATTTGCCGGTTAAGATGACGGCATACACCCCCTGCTTCCGCCGTGAGGCCGGCTCTGCCGGGCGAGAGAACAAGGGCATGATTCGCGTACACCAATTTGACAAGGTGGAGCTGGTAGAGATTTGCCGCCCCGAGGATGGTTTTGCTGAGCTGGAGAAGCTGACAAGCCACGCAGAGAGCATTCTGCAAAAGCTGGGGCTGCACTATCGCGTGATTGAGCTGTGCACGGGAGATGTAGGATTCTCCTCTGCCAAGACCTACGACATTGAGGTATGGGCACCGGGACAGGGCAAGTACCTGGAGGTATCCAGCTGCTCCTGCTTTACGGATTACCAAGCACGCCGCATGAAGCTGCGCTACAAGGATGCCGAGGGCAAGATGCGTGTGCCGTACACCCTCAACGGCTCCGGGACGGCTCTGCCGCGATTGTATGTAGCCTTGCTGGAGCAATGCCAGCAGCCGGACGGCTCCGTACGCATTCCCGAGGCACTTGTGCCGTACTTCGGGGCATGCAGCATTGAACCTATTTCCAAATCATAAACAACAGACACGGCGGCACCTGACACCAACCGGGTGCCGCTGCTCGCTATTTCCGCCACACGATAACCACCATTTAACCGAGAATCCGCGATATGAGTGAAATGATTGTAGCCATGGGGCCCATGTTCTGGCTCATGATGTTCTTTGCCGTACTGGCACTTGCCGTTGTTGCAGAACGTTTATTCTATTTTCACAGAGTCAACATCAACTCCGGGGATTTCTTGCGGGGGTTGTCGGCGTTGATGCGTAGCGGGCAATATAATGAAGCCTTGCATGAGGTACGCAACTTGCCCGGGCCGATGGCGCGCGTGGTGGAAGCCGTGCTGAGCCGTCCTAAACTGGAGCGCAGCGAGCTACGCGACATAGCCATGGAAGCGGCCTCAATAGAGGTGTACCGCGTTGAACGCTATGTGCGCATTCTGCTGGTATGTGCCACCGTGCTGCCGCTACTGGGTATTTTGGGCACAATATTGGCCATGGTAGCGTTTTACGAGCAACCGGGCATCATCTCCGGTTCCGTAGCCATGCCGCAGATTGCGGAGGCCATCAAGCGGGCATTGTTGTTATCCGCCGCCGGTATAGCCATTGCCATTCCCTGTTACTTATTCTACATGTACCTTGCCTCCCGAGCCCGCAAAATCATTAACAACATTGAACGAGCCGGGCTGGAAAGTGTACACATTATCTGCGACGCCCGTGCTCTGGCGGAGGAAGATGCCCGCAAGCAACAGGCACAAAGTAAAAAGACCTGCCGTAGCGGTGCGTGCAGCATAACGCAAACAGAGGCCGAAGAAACTGAAGAAAAAGCCTGATTCCGGAAACTCATTCACCATGCGCAGAGTCCGTTCCACCCTAGGTTCCCCGGGATACCCCATTCTGATAGCAGCAGGGGTAAACCTATTCCTGCTCCTGTGCTTCTGTGTTTGGCTGCAAGTGCATAGAATGCCAAGATTCGGGGTCAATGTATACCCGGAGGCCTCCCATTTTGTCATGGAATCCTACAACCGAGACAATTTGCACGTGGTCACCATCACCGCCGGTGAAACACCTCGAGTATACGCCGAGGGCGTGGAAATTACCGGAGGTATGAAAGGATTGCCGGCACAACTGGACACTTGGGCAAAAGGGATGAGCACTCGGCCATCCAACATGACGATTATTTTGGAGTGTGACCCCGCAGCATCTGCCGGGGTACTGCAAAAGGCTATTGATTTGGTATTGCAACGCAAGTTTACCTGCTCCGTTGCCGGCAGACCTGCTATTGAATGAATAAAATGGAAAAAGAGGAACACAGCTTGCTCTACCATGCCATGCACTCGCGTCCTATGGCGGGGTGCTTGCCTCTCTTTTTTCTGTTAGCAGCTATAGCAGTGGGCTCCGCGCTTTTGTTTGTAAAGGTGGAGATGCCGCGCGGAGTGCGCCCGGAAGGGCTGGGCAAAGCGATGTTCATTAATGATGCTACAACAGCCACGCGCTTAAAGTTACGCAGTCCCCTGCCCCTCATTTTGCCGACTTATGTGGACCCGACAAGACGAGAAACCGCCGCCGGTCAAACTCTGCCCCGCAAGGCAGAGCCAAAACTGCAACCGCCGCCTCCATCTCGCATTTTTTCACCGCATCCCACATCTATGATTTTGGATGAGGAGGCCTTGCTGAAGCTTCCGGAACCTGCGCAGCCGGAGTCCGGTGAGCAAGCCCCATCCCCCACCCGGGAGAATGATAGAGAGGAGAGCCCCTCTGTATGACCGGCATCATAGCAAGTGCCCTCACTCCGCATAGTTTTTTTGAAGCGTTGGTGTATACCGGCTTGATTTTGCTGCTGTGCGTGATTGTTCCCGTGCAAATTGCAGCTAAGGTACGCAGACTCCGCCGTGCCAACACACGCCTGACCTGCCGCATTTGCGGTTACCGTTTTATACGTAATAACCCGGAGGGAACCTGCCCCCACTGCGCTGCCCGCAATAAATAATCACAGCCTCGGTTCAAATCAATGAACCGGCGCATGCGCATCCACCGTATAAGCCTATCGGCACTTTTAATAAGCTTCCCTTTACACAAAAAGCCTGCACCCCGTGTAAGGATGCAGGCTTTTTGCGTATAACTGTAATCAGCTTTATTAGCGGGAGTAGAACTCCACGATGAGCTGTACGTTGACGATGGGAGCAATCTCCTCCTGAGAGGGAATGCGAACCAGCTTAGCGGAAAGCTTAGCGGCGTCAACCTCAAGCCAATCAGGCGTTACAGCGCTGGCGGACAGCTCCAGGAAACGGTTTACGAGGGCCTGGGAGCGAGCCTTGGCAGCAACGGCGATAACATCACCGGGCTTGCAGCTGTAGGAAGCGATGTTCACCTTCTTGCCATTCACGGTGATGTGACCGTGGGACACCATCTGGCGTGCAGCAGCACGGGTGTTGGCAAAGTTGAGGCGATAAACGAGGTTATCCAGACGGAGCTCCAGCAGCTGAAGGAGAATCTCGCCCGTCACGCCGGAACGGCGGGAAGCCTCTTCATAATACTTGCGGAACTGACCTTCGAGCACGCCGTACATGAAGCGGAGCTTCTGCTTCTCAGCGAGCATGATGCCGTAGTCGGACTTCTTCTTGCGGCCGGCGCGTGCGCCATGCTGACCCGGAGGGAAAGGACGGCGGGCAAATGCCTTGCTGGCACCGAAGAGCTCAACACCGAAACGACGGCTGATCTTGGCGGTAGGACCTGTATAACGAGCCATAATCTTGTGTAATCTATCTTCTTGGTTATTAAACTGCTATTAGGCGCGACGAGCCTTGGGAGGACGGCAGCCGTTGTGGGGAATCGGAGTTACGTCAGCAATGGAGCTGATCTCCAGACCCATGGTCTGAACGGCACGAACAGCGGACTCACGACCGGAACCCGGTCCCTTCACGCGAACCTCGACCTCCTTGAGGCCGTGACCCATAGCCTGACGGCAAGCGTCCTGGCAAACAACCTGACCGGCATATGCGGTGCTCTTGCGGCTGCCCTTGAAGTTGAGCTTGCCTGCGGAGGACCAACCGATAACGTTGCCCTTGAGATCCGTTACGCTGACAACGGTGTTGTTGAAAGTGGAGGAGATGTGAACGATACCGGTGGTAACATTCTTGCTGCCCTTGGCCTTGAGGATCTTAACCTTGTCGTCATCGTCCACGAGACCGAGCTCGGCAAAGATGTCACGACGAGCCTCAGGCTTCTTGGTTTCGGCGGGAGCGGGAGCCTCTGTAGCGGGAGCCACTACCTCTTTTACTTCTTCCTGCTGGATGGTTTCTTCAGCCATTTTCAGTATCTTCTATGTAAAGGGGTTATTTCTTGTTGGCGCCGACAGTCTTCTTGCGGCCCTTGCGGGTACGGGCATTGGTGCGAGTACGCTGACCACGAACGGGCAGACCCTTGCGGTGGCGGATGCCACGCAGGCAGTTGATGCTGGTCAGACGCTTGAGCGCCATCTGCTTCTCACGGCGGAGGTCACCCTCGATGAGGATGTTATTGCTGGTGATAGCCTGAACAATCTTGGTCAGCTGAGCGTCGGAGAGAGTGCCTGTGCGGAGGTCCGGAGAAATACCGGCCTGCTCAAGCACCTTCTTGGCGGTGGAGGGGCCGATGCCGTAAATGTAGCACAGGGAGGCCTCTACGCGCTTCTCATTGGGTATTTCGATACCGAAAAGACGAGCCATAATGGTGTGTGTGTGTTATTACTTGTTTCTGCGTACCGCTACACAGCGGCACTGTTGCGTGCCGCAAACTATACGCCTTTTTTTACAATATGCAAGCAAAATCTCGCATATTTTTACATCTTTGGATAATTTTGGGATTTTTACAAGTCATCCGGAAGCTCTGCATAAGGGGAATCGTCCGGCAATTCAGCCTCTTCCTCAGCCTCGGAGTCCGCAGCGGGAGCGTCCTCCTCCGGAAGCGCCACCGGTAAATCAGCGGGAGATTCAGCAGATTGAAGGGAACGCAGGGCGGACTCCGCCGGGGCATAGCCTTGCTTGGCAGCTTTCTCATACCATTGCTGAGCTTGCTGCAAATCCGCCTCAACGAAATAAGCTTTATGCAGGCACCATGCGAGATTATACTGAGCCTCAGCATCCCCCAATACGGCAGCCTGATAAAAGCAGGCTACAGCTTTGGCGGGATCTGCCGCAAGCCCGGAACCATCACGATAACAAAATGCAAGCGACCGCAATGCAGCGGGGTGCTGTTGCAGTGCAGCTTTCTGAAGCCACTCAACAGCAGCAGCATGATTAACCGGAGTACCACACCCGCTGAGATAGCAGACAGCGAGGTCATATTGTGGTGCGGCAGCACCTTGCCGGGCTGCAAGGGTAAGCCAATGAAAAGCCTTGGCCTCGTCCGCCGGGGAACACTCACGGTAGCACCATGCGAGGCGAAACTGAGCCTCGGCATCGCCTCGCTCGGCCGCAACGGTGTACCATTTGATGGCAGTAGAGATAGACTCCGGAACGCCCATCCCCTTATAGTAGCAAGTGGCCAGCTCTGAATGAGCAGTAGGCACACCGAGTTCCGCAGCACGAGTCAACCACTGCGTATAGGCATTGAGATATTGAGGGGATTGAGCCGGCGTGGCTTGCTGCGCCAGATTATAGTAACAGCGAGCGCAAGCGTACGTTTGCTCAGGAGTCAGGGACTCGGCACGCGTATAAAAGGAGGCAGCCTCCGCGTAATCAGCGGATGCGTACAGTTTGTCCGCAACATAGGGCACTGCCGAAGAATCTCCCTGCTTTTCCGCAGCCAAACACCAATGCACAGCAGCTGCCACATCCGCAGACGTACCGATACCTCCGGCATAGCAAACGGCAAGCTTGGCATAGGCAGGAACATGACCTGCCGTGGCTAACTCCGACAAGCGAGTATACCCTGCCACGGCATCCCCGGAGTTCAAACTCGCAACGGCTTCCGTGTAACGCGCATGGGGAGTTTGAGGCGAAGCACCGAAGAAATAAACAGCACATGCGATAAGCCCGCCGCCCAATGCGGCACAGACAAGCAGCTTACCGAAATGAGCGGCGCGCGGTTTTCTCCTACCATGAGCAGCGCGCTCCGCCGGAATATCCTCAAACAGCAATGCTCTCTCATCGCAATCGGCATCTGACACCGCTTCCGGAGGCAGAGGCCGCACGGGCAACTCACGCGCATGCTCCGATGTTGGGCGACTATATTCCGACATTGTGCTCAAAAAAATCAGGCGATTTGAGTCTGGAGGTTATAGTCCTCAAAGTCGCACGGAGACTCTACCAAGGGAGTGGTCTCTTCCAACTCTGCCGGACGATAAAAAAGCACGGTTTCCTCCGGATCCAACGGCATGATATCCTCAGACGAGGCGGGGACATCTCCCATCATCATCACTCCGTAACAAAGAAACGATAACATGGCAACCGCCAACAACGCAACCATGCCATACACGGTACGCTCTGCCTTTATGTTTTTCTCGCTCTTATCAGTTATCATCTCGTTGGCTTGAGTATAACGTATTCGTATTATTTTGCAAGAGCAAAATTACATAGGAGGTAAATCGCGCAAGGCCGGAGCTTTGGAGTCATGCAGCGGAGAACGCGTATCTGACGGCTCACGGAACGGGGTCAGCGTTGACGGGGTGTAGGTGGAATTGGTACGCAAAGGAACCATGGGGATTGTTATTTCATCTTCCTCAATGTAGCGTGCTCGAGGGTCATTTTCCGTCCACAGCAAGGACTTCCACCAGCTTGTTTTCGTATTCACGGTAACGGACTCCACTTGATAACCCGGTTTTTCCACAACTATACCGAGGTCTTTGTCTTCGCGGATTTTCGTTGATACAGGAGTTTGTCCCGTAATGGGATTGCCATTAATGGAAACAGTAGCCCCGGGAGGCGTTGTTTTGATGGTAAAAACTTTTTGGCTCACGCAGGAAGCCAAGGCCAAGCATATGGCACTCATTGGGATAAACGTATTGCGCATGTCCACAGTCTACTCTCGGAAAAGCTCGGGTTCAAGCAAAAAAAGAAAGAAAATACAGACGAGCTGCGTCAGCACGCAAGGCATTGCCGGAAACGTTGCACACATTCGCATGAATTTACCGAGACGAAGAGAGTGAGGAGACTCCCCCTACCCTCAACGCTTCGATTCCCGGCAAAGTTCAGCAAGCCACGCACTTTGAGGCATCCCCGCTGCCTGAGCTGCAGTAAAGGGCATACGCGGGCGCCAGTTTGTACCACCAACAGTCCCCGGCGTATTAAGACGTTCCGGCATATCGAACAGTTCCGTCCACATCAGCGCCACATACGCGGAGCGACAATCCAACAGAGCTCGGAACAAGGCGTGCTTGATTTCCGGAGACCACGGTTTGAGCGATTCCTCGCGACTTAGTCCGGCATATTCCCCCAACCAACAGAGTACACGTCCGCAATCGCCGGCCACACGCAAAACATCACGCAACTCGGTATCGGAAAGATTTTCATTGTGCACGGCGTCGCGCCCGGCTTGCACATGGCGGTACCACTCATTCCAATCATTGCAAATGGGCGGGAAATCATGCGTAGCATAGGTCGCGAATGAACATGGATTATATGTGTTCCCCTTCACGATGTGCCGGGAGGCATCAATTTCCCAATGCGGTATCTTGAAGCCGGCTATGCGCAAACGTGAGAGGTCCGGTCGCACGTAATCCGGCACACACCCCAAGTCTTCGCCGATTACCAGCTGCCCCGGAACCGCTTGAAGCAATTTACGCAACAAGTAATCGCCCTGCATCAAATTTTGTCTTCGGTCTTCCGGTGTCCAATCTGCCCGAGGACGGAAACCGGGCCGCCTTCCATTGCAGCGAGCAGCTGCCTCATCCGGGCTGAGGTTCAAAAACTCCTCATTCCGATCCGGCATCCACGGGAATGCGTATATCCTGTAAAAGCCCAATACATGGTCGATGCGGTACATACGGAACACCTCTGCCAGTTTACGTATACGACGGCTCCACCATGCAAAACCGTCCTTTTCCATCACATCCCAGCGATACAACGGGATGCCCCAATTTTGCCCCCATTTGGCCGTAAACGGATCTTCTGCAAAGTTGCCCTCGGCCGGGGCACCGCCGCTCCAATCCATATCAAACAAATAACGCTCAAAATAAACATCCGCACTTGCCACGGATATTCCGATGGGGACATCCCCCATTAAGTGCACACCAAGTGCATCTGCCACGGTTCGCACTTGCTTCCATTCCCTGGCACATAACCACTGCAACCATTGCTGGTAACGCTTCTGACGCCTCGATGCATCACAGCTATTGACAATCATGCGCGCGATGTCCGTATCCTGCACAGGCCACTGCCACCATGCATTGGTACCGAATGCAATACTCAACACGCGGAAAGACGCGAAATCATCCAACCACTGGCCCTGCTGCTCTACCCATTCATTCATCTCGTCCCTGTATGGGGCAAACTCTGCCTCATTTTCAAAACGAGCAAATGCGCGCTTCAGGTAATACCTCTTATATTCGCGCACGCGCGCGTAATCAACATAGTTCTTTCCCCCGGGAAGCTGCCTGGACGGCAAGTCATCCGGATACGGCGGCAATTCCGTTTCCATACCCGGCACTCGCTCCAAACTCAGATACAGCGGCTCTAACGCTACGGAACTGATTGCAGAATACGGCGAAGGAGAATCATCTTCCCCTACGGCATTTACCGGCAATAATTGCAAAAACTTTACTCCATGTTCCGCAGCCCATCCTATCCATTCTTCCAATGCCATCAAGTCACCTATCCCGGCATCACCCTCTCGGCGCATCGAAAAAAGCGGAATCAACACTCCTGTCATTCGCTGCATTAGCATACCCTGTATTTTTAACACAGAACCCATGCGGAAGCAACGCAAAAAGCCGACAAGCTCTCATTTTTCCGTCAAACTGTCACACATTCCTACATTGAATGGCGAAAATACACGATTTTTTCTTGCATTCACTCCGCCGTTGTGATATTAGCAAGGGAACAGGCACGCAGGAGTTGTGATTCACCTGTATTTCCGACTTTTTCAGTCACTCTTACATCTAATCAGTCAAACATGGCAACATCAAAAAAATCATCCGCTACGGCATCTAAAGCTGATGCAAGCAAACCGAAGTCAGCCAAACCAAAATCTACTGCCAAAAGCAGCAAGACCCCGAAAACTCCCGCAAAAAAACAGTCCGAACCCACCCAGCAGACTGTAACAAAGGCTCCCATTCGTGAGGCTCTGACTCCGGAAGAAAAAGCGCGTAAGGCAAAACTCAAGGAGACTCTTGCCCTACTCAAAACGGACCCTGAATGGCCTGCATTCCTGGAACAGCAGAAACAAGCGCTGCTTGATTTACGCGATAAGGTTCTGCCCAACATGCAGGATGTTACGCGCGACCACCTGCGCAGCGGAGCATCCAACGTTTCATCCTCCTCCGGTCAGCACATCGGCGATGCCGGTAGTGAAGCTGAAGTTCGCGACTTAACCATCCGCCTGCTCGGAAAAGACCGCGAACAACTCTTCGAAATCGATGCAGCGTTGGAGCGAATTCGCCTCGGCTATTATGGAATTTGCGAAATTTCTCTCGACCCTATCCCCAAAAAGCGTCTTCAAGCACGTCCGTTCTGCCGTCTTACGGTAAAATGTCAGGAGGAATTTGAGAAAAAATACGGTTCGTATGCCAACTATATGGCCAAAAATTCCGACCATGTCGGATTTTCCGGCCTACAAAATGACATAGAAAACGTATTTTCGCTTGACGAACCCGAAGAATAGTGTAGAATAGGCGCCCGCAAGTCAACAACATTACAAATATGCCTAGAGATATCATCATCCTGGAATGCACAGAGGCCAAGGCAGAGGGCAAGACCCCCTCTCGCTACGTCACCACTCGCAACAAGAAGAGCCAGCGCACCCCCGGTCGTCTGGAGAAGGTTAAGTTTAACCCCTACCTCAAGCGTCGCACTCTTCACCGCGAGATGCGCTAATCCTCTTTGCTTCACCAGTTAACTTTTCTGCAATATGATTACCGAATTCAAGAGCGTTGAGCGTCGTATCCGTTTCCGCACCTGCAACAAGACAATGCCGCGTCGTCGCATTGACATCCCCGCCGGTGCTGTCGATATGTGCAACCCCGAGTTCCTTTCCAAGTTCACCTCTGAGACGGGCAAGATTCTTCCCCGCCGTGTGACAGGTGTTTCTGCTAAGATGCACCGCAAGATCACGCGCGAGATTCGTCGTGCTCGTGCCGTGAACCTGCTCCCCTGATTTCCCTCAGCATGGAGGACTTCTCGACGGCAAAGTGTCGTTGATAAAATAGAGGGGGCTTGTGCGCATATGCCTGCAAGCTCCCTCCGTTTTTATTCCTCCCGTTTTCTTAAACAAACAAGGTATTTACCTTTCGTTTTTCTCTTACTCTAAGGGGGACATGAAGGAACTTAAAGACACCCAGAATGAACGCGACACCCGCCAGATTTCCATTGATCGGGTAGGTGTGCGTGGGGTGCGCTACCCTATCATTGTCAGCGATAAGGAAAACAGAACTCAATCCACCGTTGCCACCTTGGCTCTGATGGTGGATTTGCCGGAGGAATACAAAGGCACACACATGAGCCGCTTTGTGGAGGCTCTGCACGAACACCGCCGTTACTTGGATGTTCACTCCGCCGTGCGCCTGCCCTCCCGATTACTGCGTAAGCTACCTGCCCAGCGTGCCCGAGTGGAAATTGATTTCCCTTTCTTCCGTCTCAAAAAAGCACCCGTCAGCGGTATGGAGGGTATGATGGATTACGACGTTCGTTTTGAGATTGACACCATCCGCAACCAACCCGGCACATTCACCCTGACCATCAAGGTACCGGTAACCACACTCTGCCCCTGCTCTAAGGCTATGAGCGACAAAGGAGCCCATAACCAGCGAGGCATCGTCACCTATTCTGTGAGATTCTCCGGTGCAGCCGTGTGGATTGAAGACCTCATCGACCTCGTTGAAGAGTGTGCCAGCTGCCAAGTATACAGCTTGCTCAAGCGCCCGGATGAAAAATTCGTTACGGACAAGGCGTATGACAACCCGGTCTTCGTGGAAGACCTCGTACGCAACGTCGCCCTCGCTACTGAACGCTACAACGCATTCTCTTGGTACAGAGTCGAGGCCGAAAACTTTGAATCCATCCACAATCACAACGCCTACGCCTGCATTGAGCGCACGATACAGTAACCCCAAGGTAGGGTTACCACCCATTTCTTTTTAATCAAGTCGCGGACTAAGCGAAATCCCAAGTTAGGGTCGCAATGTTTTACGCCCGACAGAGTGGTACTCAAAGCCGGCGTGGAGGGCATTTTCACCGTGAAGAAGATTGCGTCCGTCAAAAATGATAGGCAAGCGCATCATTTCCCGCACTTTTACCCAATTGGCCATGGCAAACTGTTTCCACTCAGTGGCAACGACAAGCACCTCGGCATCACGGGCACACTCATACATATCATCCACAATAGTAACACTATAGCCGGCCAAAGCTTGGGCTCCGGTAGCAGCAGCCTTCGGGTCATACGCGGTCACAATCGCGCCTTCATCACAAAGGCGTTTAATCAATTTAACGGCGACAGACTCACGCACATCATCCGTATTTTGTTTAAAGGCAATCCCCCACACAGCAATGCGTTTGTTGCGCAACACCCAAAGTTTTTTGCGAATACGCCCTAAGAAACGCTCCAGCTGACGAGCGTTAATTTCCTCAACCTCTTTCAGCAACTGCATCGGAGCGCCCAACTGCTCTGCAACGTTAATAAAGCCCTTGACATCCTTCGGGAAACAGGAGCCCCCGTAACCCAAACCAGCATTAAGGAAGTGGCGGGAAATACGTTTATCCATGCCAATACCCTGTGCCACCAACTCTACGTCGGCCCCGGCTTTTTCACATACTGCAGACACGGCGTTTATGTAGGATATTTTCAGTGCCAAGAATGAGTTTGCAGCATGCTTAATCAACTCGGCAGAATGCAAATCCACCTCAACAATGGGAGCATTGAACGGTTGGTACACACGCTTCATCAAGTCCATAGCGCGCTGAGAATCGGCTCCGATGACCACACGATCCGGATTCATTAAGTCTGCAACGGCACTTCCCTCTCGCAAGAACTCAGGGTTAGACACCACGTCTACATCCACATTACCTTTGGCATAACGTTCTATCACTTGGTAGACTTTGCTACCGGTACTGACGGGTACGGTAGACTTATCCACCACTATACGGTAGCCCATTTCCGGGGTAAGGACATCTGCAATTTCGTGAGAAACGGCCTCAATGTAAGAAAGATCCACAGAGCCATCTTCATGAGGCGGTGTCGGCACAGCAATGAATATAATCTCGCTATCAGCCACAGCCTTTGCCAAATCCGTTGTAAAGGAGAGCCGTCCCGCAGAGGAGTTAGAGACAATCATATCCTCCAAATCCGGTTCAAAAATGGGCACCTTACCCTCTCTTAACATCTCGACTTTGTTCCGATTATTATCCACGCAAACAACATTGTGCCCGACTTCGGCAAAACAAGTGCCTGTAGTCAGCCCAACGTACCCGGTTCCGATGATAGCAAGATTCATAATGAAAGATATTGTAGAGGGATGATAGCTTATTTCTTTACTCATAGCAAGCTTTTTCCGTATTTTGCCGGAACATACGGAATTTCCGGCTTGACTTCACGGAATAAAATGCTAGTTTATAGAGTATATGAGCAAGTACGTCAAAGGGGATCTGACACCGGTAGTGCCGCGCCGTTTCCGTACCGTGTTCTTCATGCTCGTAGCCTGTTTTGCGCTATGGGGACTTTTGAACAACATGACGGACAACTTGGTGCCTGCATTTGAAACTATATTCGGAATCAAACCATCGGAATCTGCCGGCGTGCAGATTTCATTCTACGGAGCCTACGCTGTTTTGGCCATATTTGCGGCCATGATGGTGGAGGAATTTTCCTACAAGACCGGAGTCTTGACGGGATTAGGTTTCTACA
The DNA here is from genome assembly GCA_017415995.1 of Akkermansia sp. Classification (GTDB taxonomy): domain Bacteria; phylum Verrucomicrobiota; class Verrucomicrobiia; order Verrucomicrobiales; family Akkermansiaceae; genus Akkermansia. The sequence goes on from JAFQDN010000044.1 coordinate 30,655, forward strand.
TACTGGGAGCTCTGATTTACATACCGGCCTGTGTAGCGCAGAGTTTTGACCTTTACTTACTCGGAATCTTTATCTTAGCCGGAGGTCTTTCCATTTTGGAGACAAGCTGCAACCCCTATGTTCTTTCACTCGGGCCGGAGAAAACCGCCGTTCGCCGACTTAACTTTGCACAAGCCTTCAACCCGGTGGGGTCGCTTGCCGGTATTTTCTTAGCTAAGTATTTGATTCTAGCCAATTTGGATGGCAACAGCAAAGCAGTCCAGCTCTTCTGGGTTTGCGTACCGTATGTTGGTCTCATTGCGGTTGCAGCCGTCATCTGGCTCTTTTTTGTACGCTACAAAGCCCCGGAGGATACTTCCGAGCAATATGAAATGCCCACACAGGAAGACTCCATGAAAACCGGGCTCAGCAAACCGGCTTTGATTGGACTGTACCTGCTCTGCATAGCGATTCCGGTAGGATTTCTCGTTGCAATCAACATGCTGTGCGATTCCCCCGGCATTTGGGGCAAAATGGTATGCCAGTTGCTGTTTGTCATGGTTGGGCCTCTCGCGTTCACCTTAATTATCAAGAACTACCGCAGCATGCTTTGCACCCTTCTGAAACTACCGCGTTACTGGATGGGTGTAGTGACTCAGTTCTTCTACGTAGGCGTGCAGATTGCAGCATGGACTTGGCTGAACAAATACTGCTGCAAACAGTTAGGGCTGAGCTCAGATGTAGCAGCTACGTACTACGTTATCTCGCTGATACTCTTCATTGTCTGCCGTTGGATTGCAACGTACTACATGAAGAAATTCAACCCTGCCGACATGATGGCGCTCTTTGCAATCATCGCCATTGCAGCATGTGCAGGCACCATGTATTTGCCCAGTGACGTTCTCTTTACGATAGGCGGACTGCCGTTCTCTGCAAACGTCATCTGCCTTATCTTGATATCCGGAGGCATGAGTCTGATGTTCCCGACCATCTATGGTATTGCATTGGGAGGCCTTGACAACCGCATCGTAAAGCTGGGCGCAGCAGGTCTTATCATGGCAATTCTCGGCGGTGCCATCATCACCCCGTGGATGGGTGCCATCATAGAAAGCACGGAAAGCTGCTGGTTTGCTCTCATCCCTGGGTGCGATGCCACGTGGGACGCAGCACTCAAGACTTCCGATCTTTCCGTACGCGCTTCTTTCATCGTGCCCGCCATCTGTTTTGCGGTAGTTCTGGTTTACAGCCTGATGTTCCGCAAACCTCTTAACAAAGAGGAGAAATAAACCTAAACCGCTAACATCTTCACCCATCACATCATTATGAAATACGACACATTACCGACCATCGGCATACGCCCGACGATTGACGGTCGTCGTCTCGGCGTTCGTGAATCACTGGAAGACCAGACCATGAACATGGCCAAGGCTGCCGCCGCCCTCATTGAGGCTAACGTAACCCACGCCAACGGTCAACCCGTTAAGTGCGTAATTGCCGACACCACCATCGGCGGTCCTGCAGAGGCAGCCGCCTGCAACCAGAAGTTCGCAGAGAACAACGTAGGCTGCTCCCTGATTGTGACCCCCTGTTGGTGCTACATTACAGAGACTTTTGAAACTGATGCCACCACACCCAAAGCCATTTGGGGCTTCAACGGCACGGAACGTCCCGGCGCCGTCTACTTGGCAGCAGCCCTCGCCGGCTATGCGCAGAAGGGAGTGCCTGCATTCTCCATCTATGGGCACGACGTACAGGATGCAGATGACACCACCATTCCCGAGGACGTAGCAGAGAAGATTCTGCGTTTCGCCCGTGCCGGCCTCACCGTAGCAACGCTGCGTGGCAAAGGCTATCTTTCCATCGGTGGCTGCTCCATGGGCATTGCCGGCTCCATTCTCGACCACTCCTTCTGGGAAGCCTACTTGGGCATGCGCGTACAGCCGGTTGACATGACCGAAGTACGCCGCCGTATGGAACTGGGTATTTATGACAAGGCAGAGTTCGACCTGGCCATGGAGTGGGCCAAGAAGTATGTAAAGATTGGTCCGGATCGCAATCGCCCCGACTTGGTACTCTCCCCGGAGGAGAAGGAGCGCACCCTGCGTGAGAGCATCCTGATGACCATCATCTTCCGCGATATGATGCACGGCAATCCCTACCTCAAGACCATCGATCGCGAGGAGGAAGGCTTGGGCTTCAACGCCATTTGCGGTGGTTTCCAAGGTCAGCGTCACTGGACAGACTTCTATCCCAACGGTGACATGGCAGAATCTCTGCTCAACAGCACCTTCGACTGGAACGGACCGCGCGAGGCAATTCCCTTTGCTACGGAGAATGACGCCATGAACGGCGTGTGCATGCTCCTGCTGCACCAGCTTACCGGCCGCGCCGCCTGCTTCTCTGATATCCGCACCTACTGGAGTCCCGCAGCCGTGAAGCGCGTGACGGGTTACACCATGGAGGGCTTGGCTAAGGACGGCATCATGCACCTTATCAACTCCGGTTCCACGGCATTGGACGGCAACATGCACTCCACTGCTCCCGATGGCACCCCCATCATGAAGAAGACCGGTGAAACCACACAGGCTGATATTGAGGCCATGATGGGAGCCTCCGAGTGGTGCCCTGCCAACCGCGAGTACTTCCGTGGCGGTGGCTATTCCCTGCACTTCGTCTCCAAGGGCAATGTTCCCGTAACCATGATTCGCATGAACCTCGTGAAAGGCCAAGGTCCTGTACTCACTATCGTAGAGGGCTGGACCTGCGACCTCCCGCAGGATGTGAATGACAAGCTCGACCAGCGCACCGACCCGGGTTGGCCCACCACTTGGTTTGCCCCGCGCCTTACCGGCAAGGGTGGCTTCAAGGATGTATACACCGTGATGGCCAACATGGGTGCCAACCACGGTGCTTGGACCTATGGGCACATCGGAGCTGACATCATCACCTTGGCATCCATGCTCCGCATCCCCGTATACGCTCACAACGTACCCGAGGATAAGGTATACCGCCCCGCCGCTTGGGATCTGTTCGGCACCGCCGACCCCGAGGGTGCAGACTTCCGCGCCTGCGCTAACTTCGGCCCCATTTACGGGAAGTATTAAAGAGTTTCATCTTAATACTCATCCCCGGTCGGTTATTATAACCGACCGGGGAATCAGCCAAAGCCGTGCCCCCCAGATACAAAAAGGTTTACTGTTGCACACCGGTTGCATTTCACGCGAATGACAGATTCTTCATTCGCGACACGGGATTAATCTCTCGCACTTTGCTGTCTATGGGCATAGAAAGCAAGTGCATCATGCCTTTGCCTTATTATGAAGATGATCAGCGAGAAGGCGTAATCCGAACAGAATATAAAAACTTGGAATCCGCCAAATGGTGGCAAGAAATCGGAATAGATGCTGTTATCTTATACTCTTGGGGGGCTCCCAGATACAGAAAAATTGCAAGAGCCATACGACAAGCTAACCTGAAACTGGTAATCCATATGGATTCGTCAGGGGATTTCGTTGGTGATTTCCCCCCCGGAACTTCGTGGTGGACTAAGGTTAAACGCCACATTCGCACCAAAGCAGAGGATTTTTTCCGCTCCGGCCATCTCAAACAAGCAGATGTCATCACCATCTGTCCCACCGCAGCTCAAGCAATCAGCCAAAAGCTATTTTTCGGAAAATGGGTTCAGGACAAATGCTTCCCCATGCCCTGCCCGGTTTCTCCTGATTGCAAATATGAAGGGGGAGAAAAAAAAGATATCATATTATGCATCGGCAGGTGGAATGACACGTTCCAAAAGCGACCGGAACTACTTCAAGCTTGCTTAGACACGTTGTACAGAAAGGGTTGTACAGCAGAAACGAGGATATACGGCACAATCACAGACACACTCCGAGCATGGCACAACTCCTTGCCTACAGAGATATCCTCGAAAATTAAGTTGGAGGGCTACACTCAAAACCATTTGTTAAGGCAGCAGTACAATCTGGCAAAAATACTCCTCTGTACTTCTCTCTATGAAAGCTCGCATATAGTTTCTGCAGAAGCGCTCTGTTGCGGATGTTCCGTAGTAACATGTAACAGACCTGTTTCCTTGTGTGATTTACACTGGTACACATCTCAACGATCAGGCACAATCTCAGATAAAGATACAGCCGAATCCCTAGCGGATGCTGTCATTAGCGAACTGCTGTTGTGGGCTCAAGGCAAAAGAAACCCACACGATATAGCTGCAGCATGGCAACCGCATTTCCATGCAGATAAAGTTTTCAACTCAATATTCAGTTAACTCACCATGTCATACGTACTTTGTTTAGACTGCGGCGCGACTAATGTGCGCGCCATCATTGTGGACGACAAGGGTAACCTTGTTGCCAAAGCCAGCCAACCCAATTCCACTGATACAGGAGCAGAAAATGCGCAGTATCACGTTTGGAACGCGGACAGAATCCTCAACCAACTGGCAGAGTGTGCCCGCAAAATCCTGCCGGAAGTAGATGCGACTCAGGTAAAGGGCATCACCATCACTACCTTCGGTGTAGACGGCGCATTGGTTGACGAACAGGGCGAATTGCTCTACCCTGTCATCTCTTGGAAATGCCCCCGCACCGCCGAGGTGATGAAAAACATCGACAAATATATGCCGCAGCGTAAGCTCAATGAGCTCTCCGGCGTAGGTGAGTTTGCATTCAACACCCTTTACAAGCTCATTTGGTTGAAAGAAAACCGCCCCGAGCTTCTGGAGAAGGCACACGCTTGGCTGTTCATTTCAAACATTCTTGCCCACCGTCTTACCGGCGTGATGGCTACCGACCGCACCATGGCCGGCACCTCTCAAATAACGGATCTGACAACCGGTGACTGGAGTGACGAAATCTTGGCAACATTGGGCATCAGCAAATCCCTTTTCCCGCCGATGGTAGATGCAGGTGAGGTCATCGGGCATCTCACACCGGCAGCCTGCGAGCTGCTGGGGCTGCCATGCTCCGTTCCCGTGGTATCCACAGGTCACGACACTCAGTTTGCTCTCTTCGGCAGCGGCGTAAAAGAAAACCAGCCTTTCCTTTCCAGTGGCACGTGGGAAATCCTGATGCTCCGCACAGCAAAGGCTGCGCTCGAAGCCGACGACTACGCAGCAGGCGCTACCGTGGAGTACGACAGCAAGGCAGGCTTGCTCAATCCCGGACTGCAGTGGATTGCTAGCGGCATCATCGAATGGGTGAAGGCTACCTGTTACAATGGAGAGAACTATGACACAATGGATGCCGAAGCCGCAGCCATCCCCCCCGGTTGCGACGGCGTAAAACTCATCCCCAACTTCTTACCCAGCGATGCGGTTCCCGGCAGCATTGAGGGACTCATCCTCGGTCGCACACGCGGTCACATCTATCGCGCAGCGATGGAAGCCCTGACACTGCGACTCAAGAACCGCTTGGAGAAGCTGGAAAAAGTAGGCGGTTTCAAAGCAACTGAGCTTCTGCTGGTAGGAGGTGGAGCCCGTAACAAGATTTGGACGCAGATGAGAGCAGACATCCTTGGTCTGCCCATCTTGGTATCCAAGGTATCGGAGAGCACGGTTCTCGGTGCCGCCATGTATGCATTCTCCGGCGCGGGAGTTTATGCTTCCCCCGACGCCTGCCGCGACGCCTTCGCCATCGAGTACGAAACCACGTTCCCCGGCGAACAGCAGGTGATGTATTCGGAGCTTTCCAAACAGTAACATTCAATCCTTGAAACTATAGTATTTTCGCAATATGCTTAATGGAAGGGTCAACTATGAAGATATTTTGTTTTCATAGTTGACCCATTTTTTCAAAAATAATGAGTTCGCTCAATCCAAAGCAAGCAATCAAATATCAAACGTACTTGCATCATGGAAATTAAAGTCCTTACCTTACCATTTAATGACAATTATGGGGGCATACTTCAAGCCGCGGCATTGCAATACTATATACGAGGGCTTGGATATAATGTGAGCCACTTTAAATGGATTCCCGTACAAGAATTAAAAAAAAGATTGGGGTGGTTACTTTTCTATGCTAAGAACAGGATATTTCCTCGTTTTTTGGCAAAACTCATGAAAGGGAAAGCCTGCTTATTTCGTTCCTTTATAAACGCGAATATTACAGAAACACAACTGTGTTTTAATCCTTACAAGCAGTCCTTCTCTGACAATGTACGGTGGATTGTGGGCAGTGATCAAGTCTGGCGATTTCCAAACACTATGGGTGCTGATTTTTGGTTCCTCGGTTTCTTGCCAAAATCCTTGCGACAGAGAAGTTTTTCGTACGCGGCATCGTTCGGTGATTCAGCATGGAACTTATCCCCTGATTGGACAAGTAAAGTAAAAGATTTAGCAAAAGATATGCAAGCTGTTTCTCTGCGCGAAAAAGACGCATTAAGGCTCTGTAAACATTACCTCGAGATTAATAGCAAGCATGTTCCAGACCCTACATTGTTACTTTCTGCAGAAGATTACGAATCCATGGCAGAAAAGAGCAAAAGTAACTACCCAAAAGATTATTGTGGAGACTATATTTCATATTACATTTTAGACATGACACCGGAAAAGCAGCAATATTTACATACTCTTTCAATCAAGCTGCATATGCCTTTAGTTAATATGATGTATAACCCTCTGATGGATTCAAAACTTATTCTAAAACGCCCCATAGAACAGTGGTTAGATGTTATCAAAAATGCAAAATTCATGGTAACGGATTCTTTCCATGGATGCGTATTTTCCATCATATATCAGACTAATTTTGTCGTTTTTAACAACAAGAAAAGAGGGGCATCTCGATTTGTATCCCTTTTGTCTACGCTCAAGCTTGAAAATCGCATGGTAAATGAAACTGATAGTCCAACAAGTGAAATTATATCAAAGGAATCATGGGATATAGTGAACAATTTACTGGAAAAAGTGAAATCAGAAGGCAAGACTTTCATAATTGAAAACATAAACAAATAGCAACATGTCTGAAACACCAATAAAATGCAATGTCTCACCAGCTCCCGAATTGTGTACCGGATGCGGGCTCTGTGCGGATTTATGCCCTACTCAAGCTATAAAAATCACATGGAGCAATGAAGGGTTTCTCATCCCTACAATTAACCGTGAGCAATGCATAAACTGTGGCAAATGTTTAAACAAGTGTATAGCATTAGAGCAAACGACGAAAAAACAGGATGGTAAGCCGATGCGAGTATGCGCGGGCTGGAGTAAAGATTCAGATTCGCTGAAAGCCAGCTCCAGTGGTGGTATATTTGCAGCATTGGCAAAAATGATACTGAAACAGGGTGGCTGCGTGTTTGGCGTAGCATGGAAAGACACACTGAATGCTCACTTCATCAAGGCAGAAAATGAACAAGAACTTCTCCCCTTATTAGGCTCTAAATATGTTCAAGCTCACACGCAGGGCATCTACAAAAGTGTAAAAAGAGAACTAGAATCAGGGAGAGCTGTACTTTTCTCAGGAACGCCATGCCAAGTACACGCATTACGCACATTTTTAACAAAAGAATACGCCAATTTATTTACGGTAGACATTGTATGCCATGGCGTTCCGTCTCATTTATTAATAGAAAAATACTATGAATACTGCAATAAAGGGGAATCAACACTCGTCAACATTCACTTCCGTAGCAAGACTCGAGGCTGGCAAAGTTTCCATGTGCAACGCACATACGAGAATGGAAAAAAAAGCCTGCATCCTATATACGAAGATCCTTATATGAGGATGTTCCTATCTGATCGAATTCTCAACAAATCCTGTTATAAATGTCAATATCTGAGTCATCCTAGAGAAGGAGATATTACACTTGGAGATTTTTGGGGAGTGGAAAAATACCACTCTGATTGGCCTATAGAAAATGGGATATCAGCAATTTTGGCAAATTCTCCAAAGGGTATATCTCTGTTAGATATGTTATCTATGTCTATGAATCTTTACGATGAACCATACGAACATCTAATACCACATCAAGGCGGATTTCAAAGACATCTTGAACTACCCAAAGACAGGAGTAACATTCTTAAACGGCTTCAGCAAGAAGCTCTAGAAAAAACAATCGTATATACCTGTGACTGGGTGAAAATAGGACCGTTTATGAAAATAAACCGCCAGTGGCGCATATACAAATGGCTGCGACAATTAAAACGATGGTTAAAAAAATGAAAGCTCACCAAATAAATATGTCCGTATTTCGAAAAGACTTGCAAATCAGCAAATAAACAGGTAGTATAAGGTCGAGGCATTGCACACCAGATTCATCATTTAAGATATGATGTGCGAAGTCCTCATGTTTTCAATTAGCCAAACCTAAGAACAATCAAACAAAAGTATGAACACCACTCATCGCAGAAAAATTTACACCTGCACTCCGGTGGCGTTTCATGCTGACGATTGGTTTTTCATCAGAGATACGGGGCTTATCTCTGCCACGCTGAGGAGCTTGGGGGTAGACAGCAAAACCATCATGCCGCTCCCGTGGTATGATGGGGACAAGCAGGAGCATGTCATACGCACGATGCCGGCAAGCTTGCGCTCCGTTCAGTGGTGGAAGGAGCAAGAGGTGGATGCAGTCATTCTCTACTCTTGGGGAGACCCACGCTACACGCTTGTAGCCAGAGCCATTCGAAAAGCCGGTATCAAGCTAATTATTCACTTGGACTTCAACGGGCATGATTTTACCCCCATCACCAAATTTCCGCGCAGACTCCGCGCCTACGTCATCAACAAGCTCCGCGCCCTACACCTCAGCTACGCCCACACCATTACCGCCCCTCCCACGGCAGATGCACTCCTGCGCAACAACCCATACTATGGCCCCCGCATTGCGGACAAACTTCATCCTTTCGTTACCCCGGTAGCACCACATTTTCGGTACGACGGCAGCACAAAAGCCCCGATTGTACTTTGCATCGGCAACTGGACACTTTCGGTAAAGCGCCCGGACTTCATGCGCCGAACCGTCGCGGAGCTTACGGCACGTCACTCGGAGGTGCAAGTACACATCTACGGCAAAACGGACGCGGCCTGCACGGATTGGCACAACGCACTCCCGACATCTCAAAAAGAACGAATACAGCTCACCGGATTCGTCGACAACTCAAACTTACCGAGCATTTACAACCAAGCGTCTATCTGTCTCTGCACATCAGAAAGTGAAGGCACCCACATATCCTCAGCTGAGGCCTTGTGCTGCGGTTGCACCATTGTCACCACAAGTCGCCCGAAGCAGCTCCCCATGGTACATTGGTACACCACACAAAATTCCGGGCGCATTGCGACGGAAGACACGCCTCAAGCACTCGCTACGGCCATCATAGATGAACTGCAAGCTTGGCAACACGGTGAACGCAACCCTCATACAATAGCAAAAACTTGGCAACCGCTTTTCCTGGCAGACCTCGCCTTAACCAAACTTTTCAACATGACCTCACCTCATGCATAATATCCCCGCGCCCGCACTCATTTGCTCCCTTGCCCCTATTTGCGTAGGAGCAGCTGCGCACGCTGTCGATATTAAGACAGACACAACCTACACAACGAAACCTACGAGCACTCTGTACGTAACCGTTGCGGGCGTCAAACTCAACATCGCGTTGTCTGAGGATACAACTCTCACCAATACAGTCAGGGGAAAAGACGGTTCAATTATCCAATTCAGCAACGCATCATCAGAAAAAGCCATTACGTACACCTACGCTTCAAATAATGCTGTCGCGCTTGACACCATCGAGTTAATCCTTGGCTCTCTCATCATCGGCGATGCAAATGATGCCTACTCCACATCGCTGGTCTTCAAGGAGGCTTCTGCTTCTTTCTCCATCGGGCAAGATTTAATTCTGTACGGCAATTCTCATCTCTCCACCAACGCACTCACAACCTCCTACGCCACCGTTCAAGGGCATCTGAAAAGTCTGCGTAATGCAGCATCATTTTCCGCACAAGAGGCATCGTCTGCCGAACCAACGCTGGGCATATCCCTTAATCTCACACAACTGCAGGCTTTAACCATAGAGCAATCTATTGATTTGAATTCCCACAACATTCAAATCGGCAAAAAGGAGCGTACTGAGCTCATTTCACTGTCACTTGCAGCAGACCTCGTTCGTGAGGATTCTGCATACACCCTCTTCACCGGCATTAACTCCTTGGATTTATGGGGAACAACCATCAGTAAGGGTACCACCTACAGCGCAGCGGACTATTTCTCCTCCGAGTACATCAACGAAAACACCACCCTCACCTACACCAATGACGGAGCACTCATCCTCACCGGGCTCAATCCGCTTGTCCCGGAACCCGGCGCTGCAACCCTGAGCTTCCTTGCCCTCACAACCCTCACCATGCGCAGAAGACGAAAATAAATCAGAACTCGCACCTTCCGTCCAAATGAAAGGCACAGCCCCCCCTTCCCCGTCTCAGCCTGGTATTAACCTGCTACAACTTGGAAGATTATATAGAAGAAGCATTAAAATCCGTTTTTTGCCAAGATTACAAAGGCGAGCACGAGCTCATCATTGTAGATGATGCTTCCAAAGACAACAGTGTAAACGTAATCAAAAACGCCATAGCTATATACGGTAAAGACTGGGATATTACACTCATACAAAATGAGCAGAATCTCGGCGTGGCCGGTGCTACGGATCGGGGGTGGAATGCTGCAAAATATGATTGGATTGTTGAAATTGCTGGCGATGACATCCAGCTTCCTGACCGCTGCTCACGCACGGCTGAGTTAATCAAGAAATACCCTCACGCCGGACTCATTTCCTTATCAAGAATATGTGTAGATGCTGCCGGAAAAGAAACCGGGCGCGATTACCTGATTGAAAATGGGCACGGTGATTCATATTGCGCGGCTCCGCCTCATCTTCGGACGGATATATACTGTTCCGTTTTTCACAAATACCCGGTAGATATGGGTGCATTCGGATGTTCGATGTGTATCCGAAAATCCATCATAACCCAATGGGGACACTTGTGCACAGAAAAACAAGAACGCTTTGCTCAAGATCATCCGTGGGAGCTGCGAGCTTTTATGTCTGCCCCGGTTGTATGGAGTAACGACTTTACGTGTCTTTATCGTTCTCACGGTGGCAACCTCCTCAATAAAAACCGCAAATACGCAACATTGCGAGATTGGATTAATAACAAACGTTCTTCCTGCCAATACGCCCGAATGGAATATCAGGCTGCCACAATGATGCTGCAAGATGTAAAGCGAGCCCTTAACACCCCTTCTTTATCGGATTGGTCACCCGAGCTTTTGGCTCAGTGTGAAGCAAAACTGCAACAATATGCACTGATTTACAAATTGAAAAGCGAATGGTGGAGTTACAACATCTTCAAACGCGCATTTTTCGCATTCAAATACAAAAAACACGTGCCTGCTCAATTTTCCTCATGGCTTACTAACCGCATTTTACCCCTTACAATCTCCATCGGCCTTAAAAAATGGCTCAAAAAGTAGCGTAATTTCTCATTCTTTTTTTGCAAGGAGATGCCATGCGGAGCACAGTTCGGCAACTGAATTTTTGAGGTAATGCGTTTTTTGGGGGCTGAGGGGCATGGAGGTCGGCTATAATTGTTCAGAATGGGTTGTATTTGGCTACTCAGTATTTCCAGAGGTCCTTACCAAAGAGCAAAAAGCACCAATTTACCGGAGTTGCAATAACGGAGAGCGGAATGTCTGCAACATCTGCCACAAAACGCAGAGGCTGCATTGCGGCGTTAGTCCATGAACAATCATCCTCCAGTTGGCATAGCGCCCTTTGGGTGCCTTGCGGTAGTTGTATCGTTTCTGTAGTTGTGCCTACCGGGAAGTGCTCAGCGCTGCGTACCGGAACTACGTTCGTTACATGGCAGAGTATATCACGGCTCTGCAAGCTATTAGTACGGAAAAGCAGGATATACCCCGGTCATGCTGATATCCTTCTCTCGAGAACGGCATTAACACCGGCACAACTACCTAATTTTCATCTTTACAAGCAATAGCACAAAATCAGAGTTATTTTTACTTTCCCTCCTTATTTAACCAAACGGATAATAACAGGAATCACCTTTTCTACCGGGTCGGGCAGAATAGATTCCTCCGACAATGAGCCATCAGCCTCAAAAACGCGCCACTGAGAGCACGCGCCATTCACGGCATAATCCGGGGCATACCCCACATAGCGCAGCGTGTGCCCAATCTGCAAAGCAAAGTCATTCATTGAGTAAACAGAAATGGGGGTACGTTCGATAAAATCATGGACCTCCTGCTCCGCATAAACCACCGGTTGTTGATAGGTCGGCTCCAGCAAAAGGGTGGAGGCGCCACCCACCGGCACGTAAGAGCGATACCGTACCACCGGAGCCCACGGTCTGCCCCCCTGTCCCTCTCGTTTATAGGTAACGGATTGCACCTTATCAGGAGCAGATGCTGCAACCGTAATGCACACCTCCGTTTCATTACCCTGCAACTGCAACGGCACAGCAATATCCACCTCTCGCGTCTGTTCCATCAACAGTTTTTCCCATTTGAGGTAGCGGGCGTCGGCCAATGCTTCCAACGCCACATCTTTCTTGAACGCATGCAAATCCTCGGCTAAATCCTCAAGGGAGTAGCCATCATCCAGCGCATTTTCAACAGCAGCCTCTAAATAACAGCTAGCATACTGCTGTACCAACTCATATTGAGCCACACATGCAGGAATGCGCTTGTGCTTATACGTATCCAGATAAAGAATGGCAGCAGCAGCTTTCATCTCTGTATCTTCTTGCTCCGTAGCATCGCATACTTCCATAACAGTTTGATTGAAAGACACCACAGAATCCGCGCGCAGCAGCACGGACATGCGGGCCACGGCACGCTCCACCTCCTCCTCGGAGTAGTCGGGTATCTCCGTTACGGGCTCCGGTTGCTCCTCCACATAAGGGTCCGCATATTTCGGCGCCGGCGCCTCCGCAGGCGGGGCTGCCTGCTGCGTAATACATGGCAACAAGGCGGGGCAACGCTGCTGCAACGAGGAGTACGAGGGGGCAACCGCCTCTACCCGCACCACGGGTTCGGGCGCAGCGCCCTGCAACTGTTGCGCAGTCAACAAAGGCAAAAGCAAATCTAACAACGCATGCCCCTGCTCACCGTTGCGAATCTGCATGGCATAACGCAACTTCAGGCGGTCTCGGTCCATACAGTCGTTGCTCAAATAAAAAAGTCCACAGTAAGTTGCAGCTATATCACGCGGCAAAACATGTTGCGCATGGCTATGCTGCATCATACGGATGCAATATGCCGCCAGCTCGGGCGTAGTATTACCGCGCGCCAACAAAATGCGCAAAGCCTGCGGGCAATCTGCCATGGTAGCCAAAGCCACCGCGGGGTGGTCGTACAAGCAATCAGTCTCATTAAACGCAGCGTATCGGCAAAAACACTCCACCAAGGGCTCCACCTCTTTGGTTCCCATGGCAAAGCGGAAGATAACTCCGGCGGGAGTCATCCCGCTTTTGCCGCGCATTCCCCAATTCAACTCGGGTGCACGGAACAACAGCTCCGCCATCTGCCGATACTCCTCGCGCGTATGAGGCAGCGGCTCACCGATATCCGACATTTGTTTGCCGGCAAGGTAATACTGCATCAGCAGAATCTCCATCAACTCCTCGGCCATTTCGGGGTGTGCCGACACCAATGCGCGATAGGCTTGCGTCTTTTGCTCAACGCTCTGTCCGCTGTTCAAAATGTGGTAAAGCTCCACATAGCGTGTTTCAGTGTACCTCTCCGTGCGGTCATATGACGAACGCCCATATTCCACATCTTCCTCCTCCCACTGCAAGGGGGCTTGAAAAGTACTGAAATTACGCCCGCACAACTCCGCAAAAAACACCTCATTCGGTTTCTCTGCTGCCTGCATCATGGTATGCACACGCGCCTCTTCTTCCGGCAGACAAATCGCCTCACTTACTCCGGCGCTCATCCATAAAAAGGCTAATATCAGAACAGATACCTTCATGGATTGCATTCTATCAAATGTCCCGCGCAAATCAAGAAAAAACAGTTTTTTATGCACTGCATTGACAGGGCAAACGCATTGGGCGACGTGTCATACAGAAAATACGGCTTCAAAAATCTTTTTCATGTATTCAACATCCACAGCACAAGCGAATTGCATGTTCTTTACGGATAGTTTTTCGTTTGTGAGCTTCTTATATCGCCTA
>JAFQDN010000045.1 GCA_017415995.1 Akkermansia sp.
AAGCCTGACACTGAGCTGGATGGCTACCCACACTCGCACGGAAAGTGAGTTGAATCTGCTTGGGCTTCCCTACGAGTGGGCGCAGGATGCCCTGCAGCTGGATGCCCGCCTGACTTGGGCAACCGCCATCAGCGATAAGACCACGCTCCGCGTATTCGGTGGCCTGCAATACCTCGCCACGGACAGCGGAGAGAGCAACGGACTCAAGACCGGCTCCGTGCAGAATCTGCGTGGAGAGCTTGGCATTGGTGCCTCCCACAAGTGCAGCGACAGCACACTGGTATTCGGTGAGTTGAGCTTTGTGGGCGACATGGTGCGCAATAACCCCACCGCCGACCTCGGCGGCATGCGTCTGCGTGGCTCCAATCCCGGCCGTGCGGGCATCAACCTGAGTGTCGGCGCCGCCCATCGTCTCTCCGACGACTGGAGCCTCAACGCCTCCTACTCCTTCGAGCTCATGCAGAATGTAACAAGCCACAGCCTGAATGTAGGCGCAAGCTACAGTTTCTAAAACACGCCACACAGTGTTATTTTAAGCGCGTAGGGGCATTCCCCTACGCGTTTTTGCATCCCGCGGGTGCGACAAATCGGAAGTTGAAATGGAAATTGCGATTTATCGCTCAGCGCAAGCAGCGGCATCCCCACTAAACATTACCGGAGCCTTTTTCTAACTCCGCTTTAATAAACGGAGCCGTAACACTTTGGGAGGAACGAGCGACCTGTTTAACAGAGCCCTGAGCCACAATAAAACCGCCTTCATCACCTGCACCGGGTCCCATATCAATGACATAATCAGCTTCACAAATAAGCTCCGGATTATGTTCGATAACAACAACCGTATTACCCAATTCCACCAAGCGGCGAAGCACGCCTACCAATAAACGCACATCATGAGGGTGCAAACCGATGGTAGGTTCCTCAATAAGATAAAGGTCCTGCGGTAATTGTTTACCACGGCGAATAGCCGACAGCGCAGCCCGGCGTCCTTTAATGAGCTCCGCAACAAGTTTAATGCGCTGAGCCTCGCCACCGGACAGCGTGTTACTGGCTTGTCCGAGAGTGAGATAGCCCAAACCGGTTTCACACAAAAGGCGAAGCGGCTCAGCCAAACGAGCTTGTGATGCAAAAAACTCCGCTGCATCCTCCATATTCATTTCCAGCACCTCAGCAATAGTTTTCCCTTTATAACGGGCTTGCAGGGTTCTGGAGTTGTAGCGCGCGCCGCGACACGTTTCGCAAGGCACGGTACATGGCGGAAGAAAATCCATTTCCTGTTTACGGAAGCCTGTTCCCTTGCAGCTTTCACAATGACCTGCAGCGGTGTTGAATGAGAAACGTCCGGCGTCGAATCCGAGCCGTTTGGCATCTGCCGACTGAGCAAAAAGCTTACGGATTTCATCAAAAATGCCGATGTAAGTAGCCGGAGTGGAGCGAGGCGTTTTACCGAGGGGCGATTGATCCACCCTGTACAAAGCACGCACGGAATCCAGCCCGGCAGAAGACTTCCACAAAGCGCGTTCCTGCGCCGAAACTTTACCACCCAAAGCGTGAAGAACAGCCGGAGCAAGGGTGCCTGTAATAAGAGACGTTTTACCGGCACCGGAAACACCGGTAACCACCGTAAAACGCGCCCGAGGTAAGCGCAGGCAGACATCTTTCAGGTTATGCAAACAGCATCCCGTCAGCTCCAGCCAATCCGCATCTTTAAGCGGCAACCACTTGCCGCAGTACGGATGTTTTTCATTATGAGACAATGCCTTGCCGGTAACGGATTGAGGATTCTTCAACACCTCGGCAAACGAGCCCTGAGCCACAATTTCGCCACCGTGCACACCGGCACCGGGACCGAGGTCAATAATATGGTCCGCGCGGCGCATGGTATCCTCATCATGTTCAACAACAAGCAAGGTGTTACCGCGTTTGCGGAGAGTATCCAGAGTAGACAGCAAGCGAGCGTTATCGCAAGGATGCAAGCCGATGGTGGGCTCATCCAACACGTAGAGTACTCCACGCAGCTCCGAACCTAACTGCGCAGCCAAGCGTATGCGCTGAGTCTCGCCGCCGGACAGCGTTGTTGCAGCGCGATCCATGGACAAATACCCCAGCCCCACACTCTGCAAGAACTTTAAGCGCGGAACGATTTCTGCCACCACATTGCGGGCAATATCGGCATCTCGGCCTTCAAATTGCCAACTGTCCACCAATTTCATGGCACTGACGGCATCTAACTTGCCGATTTGCGAGATATTGTACCCGAAAAGCTCAACCCCCAAGGCAAAAGGATTGAGGCGCAATCCATTACATGCCGGGCAATCGCAAAGGGGAACATCCTTGGAAGCCGTTTTCTCCACCTCCCTATCGAAGCGGAGTTCTTGTTCCAACTCACTCATGCGGTCGGCATCACGCGCAGCCGAAACTTCCGCAACGTGGCCGTGCCCCATACAAGTCGGGCACCAACCATGCGGCGAATTGAAGGAGAAAGTGGAGGGCTCCGGATCTGCGTAGGTTGCACCGCAGCTCGGACAACTTAAACGCGTGCCGATAAGCCTGCGCTGCCCCGCGCACAATAAACGAATAAAGCCGTCTCCCATTTCCAGTGCACGGCCGATGAGCTCATGAAGGGTTGCAAAATCGCAATCCTTACCATTCATCCGGATATGGTTATTGCTAACACTGATATCCGCCAACACAATATCAACATCATGGTTAGAATAGCGATCCAGAGGAGTAAAATCTTCCGTGCGGACAAGCACGCCGTCCGTCAGAAGATACGGATAATTTTTGCGGGCTGCCCAACGAGCCAAATCTGCATAATGTCCTTTTCGATTGCGAACAACCGGCGCCGCAATCATGAGAGAAGCCGGCTTTTTGTCGATTTCAGCCATGACGAGGGCTCGGATTTCATCCGTCGAGCGACGCCCGACAGGCACTTTACACACCGGGCAATGAGCCTGCCCCAATTTAGCATACAGGAGGCGAAGGAATTGCCAAATTTCCGTAACGGTACCGACTGTAGACTTGCAGCCACCGCGAGAGCGGTTCTGCTCAATAGCAACGGTAGGCGGCAAGCCGGTCAGGCGATCCATATCCGGAGTTTCCATTTGTTCCGTAAACTGACGAGCATAAGGGCTCATCACATCCAAGAAACGTTTTTGGCCTTCTGCAAAAATAATATCGAAAGCAAGAGTGCTTTTACCACTGCCGGAAAGCCCGGTGACAACCGTCATGGCATTGCGGGGAATATCCACATCAATGTCTTTGAGCTGGTGGTGACGCGCGCCTCGCAAAGCTATAACGCCGTCAGGGATAGCGGTTTCCGCATGCTCCTGCACCGCAGCCGAGAGAGCGGTTTGCTGCCCATACATACACTGGGCGAGGAAGCCGGACGTATAGCCGAGGGCAGAAGAGGCGACATGCTCAGGAGTGCCCTGCACCACAATATGCCCGCCGCCGGTTCCGCCCTCCGGGCCGAGGTCTATAATATGGTCCGCACTCTTGATAATCTCCATATTATGCTCAATAACCAGCAAGGTATTCCCCTGCTCCACCAAACGGGCAAAAACGCGCAACAGCACATCAATATCACTGAAATGCAAGCCGGTTCCCGGTTCATCTAATATGAGCAGGCTTCCGTTTTGTGCCGAACTCACCGTCAGCGTATCCACAAGAATGCGAGCAAGCTTGAGCCGCTGATTTTCGCCTCCGGAAAGCGTATTGAGCGGTTGGCCAAGACCTAAATGCCCGAGGCCGACATCCACCAAGACCTGTAATCGCACAGCAATGCGGGCAGCGCGGGCATTCTTTTCCGCCGCAAAAATGCGCTGAACGCTTTGAACATCGAGCGCCAAGAGCTCTGCCATGTTATAGCCGAGCAAAGTAATACTGAGCGCTTGTGGTGTATAACGGGAGCCATGACAAAGAGCACAGGGCACAAAAATGTCTGAAAGGAACTGCATTTCCACCTTTTCCTGCCCTAAGCCGGCACAACGAGGGCAACGCCCCTCCCCGCTATTGAAAGAAAAATACCCGGCCTTGAGTCCCCTAGCGCGAGCAGCGGGCTCAGCCACAAACAAAGCACGGATATCCTCAAAAACGCCCATGTACACAGCCGGAGTGGAGCGAGGCGTGCGCACAATGGGACTTTGGTCCACCAATACCACATCCTGTACGTGCTCCAGCCCCTCAATGGAGTGCACGTGCATTTCATCTTCGTCATCAAAAGCATCGGGGTGGCTGTACCCATACAACACACTGCAAGCCAAGGTGCTCTTTCCGCTACCGGAAACACCTGTCAGGCAATTAAATACACCTAAAGGTATATCAACATCAAAACCATGCAGATTGTGGCATTCCGCGCCGCGAATGCGTATGTAGCCCTTAGGCGTACGGCGCTCAGTGGGTACCGATATTTGAAGACGCCCGCTCAAATAGGCTCCGGTTAATGATTTTTCCGCGTTTTCGATATACCGGGGGACGCCGGCGTACATCAAGTGCCCACCGGAAGAACCGCCGGACGGCCCCATGTCCACCAAATAATCCGCAGCGCGCATAACAGCCTCCTCATGCTCCACCACAACAAGCGTATTACCACGCTGCGATAAACGGCGCATGGCGGCAATCAAGCGCTCCGTATCACGAGCATGAAGGCCGACGGTCGGCTCATCCAGCACAAACAAGGTTTCCGTGAGAGCTGCCCCCAAGCAAGCCGTAAGACTGACGCGCTCAATCTCACCGCCGGACAAAGAACGGGTGAGGCGATTGGCTGCAATGTATCCCAAACCGACTTCACAGAGATAAGCAACACGGCTACGCAACTCGCGCACAGCCTGTTTAAGGGAACGGTCCTGCCCGGAATGTGGCACGACGTGAGCGTCCAGCCATGGCAGCAGCTCATCCATTGGCAATGCCTGCGCCTCCGGTACCGTCAATCCTCCGATAGTATAGGCAAGAGCTTCCGCACGCAATCTGCCGCCATGGCAATCCGGACAAACACTGTATACTCGGTAATACGCTAAAAACACACGCGCGGTCATCTTGTGGGTGTGCTTTTCCATGTCATCGAAAATACCTTTATAACCGTACCACAAGCCATAATCGGAGGCAGACCAAGGGTCCAGATCACCGCTGTTGCCATAGTATACCCAATCCTTTTCCTTTTGCGTGAGCTGCTCCCACGGCACATTCATGCGCACGGCTTTGGAGCGCTTGTTAGCGCGCACAAAATCCTCATAGCAAGCAGAAAGCGTCTGTGACGAGAGCATTTTGAGTGCTCCTCCGGCAATCGTTTTATCCGGAATAACGCCGCGACTGTAATCGTAGGTTATGGCACGACCGTATCCTTTGCAGGCCGGGCATGCACCGAGAGGCGAGTTCCCGCTGAACAGCTCCGGACGCGGCTCGGCAAGCGGAAACCAATCGCTGCGATATTGCAGCAGCGGAGACCATGCATCGTCCTGTTTTACAGCAACATACGCGACATCCTGCCCATGCTGAAACGCCGTTTCCACGGCTTCCGTAAGGCGCATTCTGTTTTCCGCCTTTAATTTAATGCGGTCTTGTAGAACATACCAGCACTCCATCCCCACGTCAGACTCAGTAACAGAATCCAAACGGACAATGTTTCCCGCGGTGTACACCCTGAGATAGCCTTGAGCCTGTAGAGCATCAACCATTTCCTCAAATGTGCCGACCGGGGGCACGGCAAAACATACGGCAACATCATGACCACCGTGAGTTGCCAGCAGTTCTTCTGCCACGCTTTGAGGGGTAGCGGGTTTTATAATGCGCCCCTCAGCATCGCGCCCCTCTGCCATGCGTGAGTATATAATTTTAAGGTACTCATTCAGGCCGGTCATTGTCCCCACGGTGGAACGTGAGTTTTTAACGGAGTTTCTCTGTCCCAACGCAATGGCCGGCGGTACATTTTCTACGCTGTCCACGTCCGGCTTGTCCATTCTATCCATAAATTGGCGGACGTACGGCGAGAATGTTTCCACATAGCGGCGCTGCCCCTCTGCATACAAGGTACTGATTGCCAGCGAGGTCTTACCGCTTCCGCTCGGCCCCGTCACAACGGTCAGCGAACCTAACGGTATCTCTACATCAACATTTTTCAGGTTGTGTTCTCGTGCTCCGCGTATGCGTATTTGTCTGGCATCCACCTCTTGCATGGAATTATTCTAATAAATTCCGGGCTTTCTGCAAAGATTAAACTGTGTCTTGCCAAAAAAAACAGCATTTTATTAAAAAATGATAACTTTTTGCTTTACATGTTTGTTAATTTGTGGTAATTATTAACCGAAGCATAACTAGCTTTACAAATTCAAACCATAGAAAGACACAGCAACATGAGCAAAATCATCAGCATCGGACTGGCAGCACTCTGCCTTGTAGGACTCAGCGCATGCCACCACCATCACCACAGAGGGCATCACCACGGAGGATACCATGGAGGAAGCTACTACCACCCTGCACCGCCGATGTATGGCGGATATCATGGCGGGCACCACCGTCATCGCTGAACAAGCAGGGAGAACAACACGCACGCCCTCGGGAGAAGAAAACTCACCGGGGGCGTACTGCGTATTAAGAAAGCAAAGGCTTATGAACGAAGCAATAGCGCGGCATAAGCTCCATCAGCCTGCTCACGGTGCGGCAACGCCAAGTAATCACGAACAAGAGAGAACTCCGGATGCGTAGCCAAGAAAGCATCCACAACCTTGCGGTCCTCCTGCGAATCGATAGAACAGGTGGAATAAACCAAACGGCCACCACTGCGAACAGCTTGCGAAGCAGAATGAAGGATAGCGGATTGCAACGAGGCCAAACGGTCAAATTCCGCCGGTTCCAATCGCCATCGAGCATCTACCCTGCGTTGTAATACTCCGGAATTACTGCAAGGGACATCCAATAAAACGGCGTCAAACTGAGCAAGCATATTCTGAGGACACGGGGAGGACCAGTCATGGCACGCAACCTGAACATTCAAAGCTCCGGCATTCAACAAATTCTTGCGTAACTGCTCTAAACGGTGAGGAGCAGCATCCGTGGCTAAAAGCTCGATATTGCCCCGGGTTGCGCCTATCATCGCAACAGACTTACCACCGGGCGCTGCGCAGGCATCCAGCACTTTCTCGCCCGGCTGAGGTTGCAACATCTCAATACAATAACGCGTGGAAGGATCCGCCACATATACAGCACCATCCGCCAGGGCCTGCATCGGCAATCCGGCCGGCACGCGATACCAACCGGAGGCTTGTTCCAAGGGTATCCAATCCGACGGCACGGCAAACTCACGCAAGGGATTAAGGCGCACATACACGGGAGCCGGATGTGTATTCCATTCAAGCATTTTTTCCGTTTCCTCGGGGCCGAACTCGGCTACCCAGCGCTTTACCAACCAATCCGGAGCAGAATACCGCACCCCAAGCGGAAGAGTTTGTGCGGTATTTTCAAAATCACAGCGTCGGCGCACGGCATTGCGCAGCATGCCATTCACTAATCCGCGCAGCCTTGCAGGAGCAATGGAGACCGTTTCATTAACGGCAGCATGCTCTGCCTGCCCGATGATGAAAAGCTGGCACAGCCCCACCAGCACAAGCCAACGCGCGGAATCTTCCAATTTACCGGAGCGGAGTTCATGGCAAAGATGCTCCAAGTAGCGCATATTGCGCAGAGTTCCCAACACAATGGCTTGTACCAAAGCTCGGTCGGACGCGGACAAAGCGACTGATTCACGAGCGATGAGAGTTTCCGCAAACACACCACCTTTTGCCCACCGAACAAGACATTTGTGAGCAATGGCCCGAGCATTACTCATATTGTTATCAGTTTTAGTTGTGTTCCTTTTTTTCTGCATACAACAAGAAAGAATCAGGGCATTTGCAAGGCTTGATGAATGGGGATACGCCCATTCCAAGCAATGATGGCACCACTATGGGGGGCTGCATCTGAAGGGGTATACTCAACACTGCCTCCGGCAGCCTCCAGAATCACACGCGCGGCAGCAAAATCCCACAGGTTAATGCGATTTTCCACATATGCATCAAAGCGCCCCGCAGCTATGTAACACAATGTTAAAGCGGCCGTTCCGAGAATGCGGATTTTCTTTACCTGAGCTGACAAATGGGCAAAACGAGCAACCCCGGCAGAGCCCGATTTATCATGCGTACCATGACCGATAAAAACGACAGCGTCACGCATCTGCGTGCGGGCTGAAACGCAGATGGCCTTGCCGTTCAGCAACGCAGGGCCTCCTACACACGCACTGAAACATTCATCCTGCATGGGGTCATACACACAGCCGAGTACAAATGAACCGTTTACACTCAATGCAATACTTACGCAATACAACGGTATACCATAAAAATAGTTTACGGTTCCGTCTATGGGGTCAATAACCCACAGCGGAGCATTCTTATCCCCGCCACAGCTTCCCTCCTCGCCTAAGACCGCATATTCCGGAAAATCCCGGCGCAGACGAGCAACTATCAGCTCCTGCGTTTCCGTGTCGAGCCGCAATTTGAGGTCGTGAGCAGATGACGATGCAACTTCTTTGCTACGGTAGAAGTTCGTTTTCAGGAAAAGACCGGCCTCACGGGCTGCCGCCTCAGCAGTTTTCAGTTGAGCAGAATAATCCATCATGCGCTATTACTTACCGGAAGGGCGTTCAATAAGGCGGTTTCGAGCCTCTCGGTGAATTTCACGCGCCAAATATATGGAGGCTCTCGACATCAGTTTGCGAATAACAGGGTGAGATGCAGCAGGTAATTTCGGATTATCAAAGCCCATCCACACAAATACGGCAACACCTCGCTCATTACAGGCCATGGACCAGTAACCTCCGTTATCAAGAAGAGGCTCACTGAGCACAATGGGACTGTTATTGCGGTGAATAAACGGAGACAAAGCTGCCACGGTTCCGGCGGTTTCTCGCGGTATCAGCTCTGTTCTCTCCGGCATTTCATGAGAGTACAGCTTATTGCGTGCACGACTCCACACTGTATCAATACAAAACAAATCAAAATCGCGGCCTTTGTTTAACACGGAAACAAACGGCTTTACCAAACTGAGAGCCTGAACCGGAAAATCGCCGTCGAACAAGGCATTCATGTTATCCGAAGCCGGATATTCAGCCACCAAGCCGACACTCTCATAAAAAGAACGCACGAACTCATAACCGGTTTTCTCACCGGTCATTCTTACATCACTGGTGATGATGTATGAGCGTTCACTATTCTGCATGCAGGCAGCGGAGAACAAAAGAGGAGCCAAAGCTCGCCCCGGGCGAATGTTTCTCAACCAGCGCTCCTGCCCATCTGCCACACTACGGCCGGAAGTTACAGCCATAATCTTACCCAAATGTTTGGGACGACAATCCACGACCAACACGCAGCACTGTACAACATCGGTAAAATCATTCGTGTCACCACGTACTTTGAACGTGGCCGGGCGCTTTGCAGCTGCAAAAAAATCAACATCACGCTTTTGCTCCTCAGGGGTTTTAGTGGCATCTACCCAAGCCTCCGGATACATGAGAGTGGAGCCCTCCACCAGCACAAGTGCCTTCTCCGAGGCTTTTTCAATATACTGTTGGAGCTCTAAATCATACGTAGAGACAATGGCCAAACCTGCGGCGTCGAGGTCAAAGCGTTCACGCAAAGCCTCTATCTCGCGCATTCCCCATTGGCTCATATAAGTAAGGCTTTTTTCGGCGCGTTGCTCCTTGTGCTTCAGAACAATAGGAGCAGCAACAGCAGCATTTTTCTGCTCTTCCGTGATAAACTCCATCTCATACATGCGCTCCAGGGTTTCTTGTTTAACCCCCATGGCATTTTCCATGCTGTACACCGGATTGAAGATGGAAGGGCCACGCACCAAGCCCGCCAGTGTAGCGCACTCCTCCAGATTGAGTTCGGAAACGTGCTTGCCGAAATACTCTTCAGCAGCAGCGCCGATGCCGTAACAGTTCTGCCCGAAGTAAATACGATTCAGATACTGAATGAAGATGGTGCGCTTGTCATACTTATCCTCAATGCGCTGAGCAATGAACGCCTCCAATATTTTACGATCCAGCGTTTTATCCTGCAACTCGAACACATTACGAGCAAGTTGCATCGTAATGGTGGAAGCACCTTGCTCGTAACTCAGAGATGAGATATTGCGAAACAGAGAACGCAAAACGGAAGAGTATACAATGCCGTCATGCTCAAAGAAGGACGCATCCTCCCTGGCTACAAATGCATTGATGAGGTTTTGCGGCAAATCCTCCCAGCGTACGGCCTTATGGCGCACCCCGGACAAGGTCGTAATATGATTATTGTCATAATCATACAAGGCCGTGACAGGTTCGCCACTGACTACGTTCTCAATGTCATACTGCGCAGCGCGGTATGAATATGATAACATTACAACCAAAATCAGTAAAATCAGCACCAGCAGAACACCACCGAGCCAAAGCAACTTGCGCTGCCCTATGCTCAGCACGCGCCACCACCGTTTCCTGCGATTCTCTGATTGGGAGTAAAACATCAGGGCTATGCGTAAAAATTATTGCTTTGCTTGGATGGGGCGGGATACACTGGGTGGCAAGCCCTCCAAGGCGTTTTGGGGCTCAATCCCCATATCCTGAAGCTTTTTCTCATACTTGGTAGCCTCTGCCTCCTTGCCGTTTAATCGGAGAGCATAAGCTACCTTAAACAGAGCTTCGCGGTTTACGTCCGGGTTATTGTTATCAAAGTTTGCAACAATACCATACATGGCGGCGGCTTCCTCATACTTACCCTCAATCAAGAACGTATCACCGGCAGCCAATCGGATGGAAGATAACACCGGGCCGTTTACACCCAGCTTCAAAGCCTCATCACAACAGGCGCGGGCGGCCTCCAAATCCCCCATGCCATTCAGCAGGAGAGCCTTGACTCTCAATCCTTCGGCTCGACGATGCGGATCCGTTTCCTGAGAAAGATAATAATTGATAGCGTCTATACCACCAATGGCCTTATCACAGCCGGTGTACTTGCCGACCTCCAGACAGGTACGCGCTAGGGTAATCCACACCACAGGCTCGGCAATCGGGCGTTTCATAGACACGCCCTCTGCGTTACGGTATTCTTCCGTTCGATTGCGGTCAATGGAATCATTCAGGTACTCAGCCGCTTGTAAATACTGCTTTTTCTGGAAGCACGCCCAACCACACCAACGCGGAATAGCACGCGGCAGAGTCAGGTACTCGGAAGGATGGTCTTTTTTGAACTTCGGCAGCGCTTCCAACAGCGTCGCCTCATGCGTGCTTTTCAGTTTGAAGTAACACTGAATCAGGCAGATTGCGGAAGACGTGCCATAGCGCTTGGAATCCAGCTCACCGGCTGTTTTGAAGTGCTCAATGGACTGAGCAGTGCGGTCTTCATACAGTATACGAGCAAGGTTGAAGTGAGCCTCAGCAATCGCATAATTGCTTACAACGTTGTTCTCACTGTACTCCAGCAAGGCTTTATAATAACGCTCCGCATGGCTGTTCTTGGGAGGCTGGCAATTCATACAAGCCTGAGCCGCACGCTGCAAACATGAGGGGTATGCGGCTGATGACGAATATTCTGTAATTACCTTTTCAAACTCCTTAATGGCGTTCTCGTAATATTTGGACTCAAAAAGGTAATTGCCGCGCATGCACAATACATCCGGCATACGGGCGGAATCTCCGTACTTGGCAATAAAATCTTTGAGCACCTCATCAGGGTCATTATCCGCAGACTTTTGCGCATTCCATGCGCGGTACATGCACCAAGCTTTTTTGTACGCCGTATCGGGGCGAATATATGCCGGCAGATTTTCAATGTTTACAGCTTTGTAGTGCTCCAAGGGGTCAGTATTGGAAAGCTGCAACAGCTGATCCGCATAAATGACACGTACCAAATCCGTGCACGGCAAATCGCGAGTTGCGGTGGCTTCCGCAGAGTCATACGTAATGATGTATGATTGAGCGTAAGCAGCCAAGCCCGGAAGAGAAGCAGCGGATTTTCCGCGCGCGCCACTCTCGTTCTGCAATTTTTGCAAGCAAAGAATCAAGCGGTAGCCGGCATCTGCTCCTCGGGGGGTTCCGTGTGCCACTTCCTCTGCTTTAAGGAAGAACGGCGCTGCTTTCAGATAATCCCCCTTTTCAAAATGCGTAACGCCCAAAATGCAGGCACAGGCAGCTTGCTGGGCAGAGTTCTTAATTTCAGATAAGAACGTGGACTCCTCAGCACTATGCGGGAATGCCGCCAATATCTTATCATACTCCTTAGCCTTGAAATAGGCAGATAGAGTTTCCATTTTCGCTTCCGTGGCATACTGGCTCATGTTCGGGTATTTTTCCAACATGGCATAGTAGCTCGTAGCTTTATCAGACAAGCCGAGTTTGGTAGCAATACGGGCAGCTTGCAGGGTGGCTATACTGCACTGGTTCTCATTCTGGTTGTCATTCTTCAGGAAGAGCTCGTATTGAGTAAGGGCGGTTTGCAGATTACTATCACCACCCATTTCCGTAAGCAGCTGAGCATAGGCAAACTGCACCGCACCGATAATATGTGGTGGCACATCCTTTGCTACCGTAAAATTGGTAGCATACAGATTGGCAGCGGCCTCAAACGACTTGGCAGCTTTGTCCTTAGATTCACGCTGGCCTTTGATGGTGAGAGCACGGGCTTTTCGGTACGTGGCATCATACTTCAACGGCGAATTTGTGCTGTAAATCCGCACCAGCTCATAGTACTTGATGGCCTCATCTAAACTCGCCAAATCCGCAGCATTGTTAATTCCCTTTGTGAACGCAACGGTTGCCAGTTTATAGGCAGCAGCAGCCACATAATCATCCGGTTTACCATCTTTTCCGCTGTCGGCCAATACCTTCAGTACTTTTTGCGATTGCTCATTGCGCTCTGCCGTTTCCAAACATGTGGCACGCATGTATAAAGCCTTGCTACGTTGGGCAGATTTCGGGAACTCTTTGACAAAAGTTTCCAAAAGCTCAGCAGCTCTCAACAAAATATTGTTGCGAGTTGTTGTATCCAACTCCGAGGTTCGACCTTGGTGATAAAGGCGTTCGGCAATGGAAAACGTATCGCGTTCACGATCCGTTTTCAAATCATCCGAAGTCTTATTTTGCTGAGCGTCCGCAAGGGCACCTAAGCTCACCCCCACAGCAATAAGCCCGGTCAGTAAAGATGTTGTATTCATATGCGGAAAGATAACGTGTTACATGATTGGAAAAAGGGAACGAATACACGGTAAAACGAGGCAGTTACACTTGGCAAGCGCACTCATTTCAGCCGGCAGACGGCACAGGAGCGGCTCCGGTCTGCTTGGCTGCACTCTCACCCGGCATCACTTTCTTAAAGCGTACGTTGTAAACACCGGCGCTGGTGCAAGCCTCCACAACTTTCACAACCTTTTCCCAGCGCATGTCCTTATCGGCACGGATGCAAACGGGTTGCTTCTCATTAAGAGCAACGAGATTGCGCAAAGGTTGGTCAAGATTCTCAAGCTTGTACTCCGTACGGTTAATGGTAATGACCAACTCACCCGGTTTGCGCCCGTTCGCTTCATCTGCCGCACGCAGCTTTTCATTAGGCTCATTTTCAATAACCTCGCGAGCATTGATAATCACCTCGTCAATGGCGCGACTGGCGTCTTTCTCATTACCGGCGGCGGTTGGAACCTCTACGTTCAAATCCTGCTCATTCAAGATAAACTTTTGCGTCACCACAAAGAAAATGAGCAGCAGGAACACCACGTCCAGCATCGGGGTGAGCTGAAAACCTATCGGCTCGGGTATTTTGGTATTAAGTTTCATGTGGCTAGTTCATCAGCTCTCGTCGTTATCCATAATCTCGGAGCGTGTCCCTACTTGGGAGATGCTACCGAGGCGATGATCACGATCATTCTGAACGGAAATAACGGAAAGGACGTGCGTTACAGCCACTTCCATATCAGAAATGTGTTTCTGGATGTAGTTACGGAACACAACGTATGCCAGCATGCACGGAATAGCCAAAATAAGGCCGCCGGCTGTGGTAATCATAGCTTCGGAAATACCACTTGCCATCTGCATTTGCTTTACACCTTCAAAATTGCCTTGAGCCATCTGCCAGAACGTATCCATCATGCCGAGCACAGTACCGAGCAGACCGACCATGGGAGCAATGGAACCGATATCGGACAACCAGCTGATTTGGCGAGTCAGGATGTTGGTCTGGCGAGTACCTTCAGCTGCTGCAACTTCGCGAATGGCGTCCATATTAGCACGCAAGTTGCGCTGAATGAAAAGAATAATCACGTTAACCGTGCGAGCAAAGCTGGAACCATCGCGCTCACACAGCGCAATCAGACCGGCATAATCTTTGCGGCGAATAAAGGTTTCCACCTTTAATACCATATCTTTAGGAAGAACCGCCGATGCACGGGTGGTCCATGAGCAGATAAAAATCGCCATGAACGCAACGATGGAAAGCACAAGTAAGCCCCACATCAGAGGCCCACCTTTTTGGAAGATGTCAATCAATCCGAAGCTCGCGGATTCATCTGCGAGAGTCACTATCATACCGGAAATATTCATACTAAACATAACGTCGGGTGTTATTTTACAGAAAAATCAACAGCATTCAAGCCGTATGCATGTCTGTATTAAAAAAAATCAGTGAGAAGAGGTTCGCATATTGTCATCCAAGGGGAAATCATACACATGGCAAGTACCGGACGGACTGAGGAAATAATGCCACCACTCCTTGCTGTAATTACGCATTCCCACGGCAGCCATGGCATCACGAAGTTTAAGTCTGTTAGCACGCTGCTTGGCACTTACCAAAGGAGAACGTGTGGCGGAGGACACATCCAACAAGTCATGACGTCCGCCCATATCAAGCTCTTGCCCGGTTTGAAGGTCGATGAGGGTAATATCTACGGCAATGCCCCAGCTATGTTCTGAAGCGGTGCCTATGTAGCGGCCGTCATAGATGCCCTGCTTGGTGATATTCGGATAAAACACCGCTTTCGTACTATCATCAGCCGTGCGGGACCAAGCTCTGAAATCGCGCATAGCGCGCGCGGGGCGGTAGGCATCCCACACCAGCAGCCCCAACCCTTGCTTTGCTAAATTTTCCGATGCTCTGCGCAATGCCTCGGCCGTATCACGGCGCAACACTGCACGACGCCCGTTTTGATAACCATCTACCGTGCGTCCTACAAAATTATCTGAACCGCAGTACTTCAAATCCACCCGAATCAGGGGGGCAACTTCATCCAAATAGCATAATTCAGCCGGCATTACAGCAACCGTAGGACTTCCCGCCGGAAGCGTTACGGTGCTCTGACAATCAGCTAACAGAAGCGCAGTTGCAGCGACTAATACCAAACGTAAACTCATCACGCGCACATGGTAACACAGTAGCGAACGCAACTCAAGCGCAAACAATTCATCGATTACGCAATAATTTTTCGCGCTTTCCGCTTTTCAAGGTATTATCAATAGTGTATAATGGTGTAAGCAATCCGGCTTACGCAGCAATTTACAATTAACGTCACACTATGGTCAGAAGAATAATAACATCTATGGTACTGGGAGCTAGCATTTGCTCAGCAACTACAAGCGATCAACCGCTTTCCTTCCGATTATTCAGCTCAATTCTGCAAGAACACGAAGGTAATGTGGTTTTTTCCCCGGCCGGGGTGGAGGCAATCCTCACTTCACTCAAGAAGTAC
This sequence comes from Akkermansia sp., assembly GCA_017415995.1. Taxonomy (GTDB): domain Bacteria; phylum Verrucomicrobiota; class Verrucomicrobiia; order Verrucomicrobiales; family Akkermansiaceae; genus Akkermansia. The sequence continues at coordinate 15,736 of JAFQDN010000045.1, forward strand.
AGTGCAGGACAAACGCTCGATGAGCTTAACGCGCTGAATATTCCGGGAGCAAAAACGCATTTCAACATCTCTGTTCAGCAGGCAGACGGGCTCTTTGTATCAGAAAAATTGGCACTGAAACCCACCGTAACGGATGCGGTGAAAATCAACTTTGAAAACTCGGCGCATGCGGCGGACACCATCAACACATGGTGCACAGAACGTACCAACGGCCTCATTAACCAACTGGTTCAGGCATCGGACTTCTCCTCACTCACGGCATTTGTTGCCACCAATGCTATATATATGAAGTCTGATTGGCTCTACCCTTTCCGCGAGAATGAGAGCTTTACGGGCTCATTTACAACGGCGGACGGCAAAAAATCTCCCGTAAAAATGATGAGTAATACTGCCAAATACCCGGTAGCTCGTGGTAAAGATTGGGTAGCCATAGCCCTTCCCTACAAAGCAACGCAGAATACCGGTGAACACTGCTACTTTGTAGCCATTTGCCCGATGGGGGATGCGCGAAAGTTTGCTACTACACTTACCGGCGAAAAATACAGCAACATTCTCACCACGCTCAGCCAGGAATCCGCTAGGGTACAACTCATCATGCCGAGATTTACCCTCGAAGGAGATACGCTGAATCTGAACGATGCGCTGAAGGCTGCCGGACTCACAAAAATCTTCACGCGAGCCGATTTTTCCGGGCTGCTCGCGGAGTCTCGTGACGATATCTTCCTTAAAGCGGTTTTACAAAAATGCTACGTTAAGGTGGATGAAACCGGCACGGAGGCAGCAGCAGCCACTGCCGCTATCGCCCAATTCAGGAGCATGCCTCGTACCATATCCCTGAATCGTCCCTTTATTTGGATGATTACGGATTTGTCAGGCAATTCCACCCCTCTGTTCATGGGAATTTACGAGCAACCCTGATAAGGCTTCTCAAAACCATATCAAGTAACAAGCGCGCTCACCGTATGATGAGCGCGCTTATCATTGATGAAAAAAACACATCAGCGGTATCACTCCGCCCAAGTAAGCACCACCTTGCCGGATTTTCCGGAGTTCATGACATTGAAGCCCTCCACAAAGTCCGTGTAGTGCATGCGGTGGGTAATAATCGGGGAAACATCCAAGCCGGAACGCAGCATGGCGTCCATCTTCTGCCATGTTGCATACATTTCACGCCCGTATATACCCTTCATCTTCAACCCTTTCCAGACAAATGTATTCCAATCAATGCCGGAACCACCGGGCTGAATCCCCAGCAAGGAAATATTGGCACCATATGCGGAATGAGCAATGATGTCCTTCAGGCAGGCAGGAGCACCGCTCATCTCCAAACACACTCCGTAACCTTCATCAATACCGAGGTCTTCTCGAGCTGCGGCAATGGAATCACCACCGATAACATTGACGGTGCGATCCGCGCCGAGAGTTTTGGCCAAGCCGAGTTTGTAATCACTTACATCCGTAATAGTCACGGTGCGAGCTCCTGCTTTCTTACAAACGGCAGCAGCCATGGAACCGATGAGACCGGCACCGGTAATAAGAACATCCTCACCTACCAAATCCCATGAAAGAGCGGTATGAGTTGCGTTACCCAAGGGGTCAAGAATGGATGCAATCTCCATGGGCATATCCTTGTGGATTCGGATGACATTGGACTGAGGAATAGAAAGGTACTCAGCAAAGCAGCCGGCTCGGTTTACACCTACACCTTGCGTATTCGGGCACAGGTGGAACATACCACGGCGGCAGTTACGGCAGTGACCGCAAACAATGTGCCCCTCACCGGAAACAACGTCGCCGGGCTTAAATCCGGTTACGGCAGAGCCGACTCGCTCAATGATACCGCAGAATTCATGCCCAACGTGCATGCCCACGGGTATCGTCTGCTGGGCCCAAGTATCCCAATTCCAGATGTGCAAATCCGTACCACAGATGGCAGTCTTGTAAATCTTAATCAATACGTCATTAGGGCCGACCTCAGGCATCGGCACCTCCATCAGTTCCAGCCCTATATCGGCCTTGGTTTTGACGAGCGCTTTCATGGGCGAAGATACTACTCCTCTTCGCTTTGTTTGGCAAGTCTAATTTTTAACTTTTGCAGTTTTCACGCACGTAAAGCGCTTTCAAACTGGCGGAATTGAATAGCCTCAAACAAATCATTATCCGTTGGCAATTCGTGTCCGGCCAAGTCAGCAATGGTACGAGCAACTCGCAAAATACGGTCAAAAGCGCGGGCTGATAAGGAAAATTGCTCCACAGCAGTCAACAGCATATCCTGTTGCGAGGGGGAAAGCGGGCAATAACGGCGTAACATACTGCCTGTCAATCGAGCATTACAGGTAATACCGGAACCGGCGTATCGCGCCAGCTGGCGCTCGCGAGCAGCAAGAACACGAGCTCTTATGACGGCACTGCTTTCACCATCCGGTTTGTTCAACAAACTGGCGGGATCCACAGGAGGCACTTCTATCACCATGTCAAAGCGGTCCAACAACGGCCCTGAGATTTTGCGCCTATATCGCAGGATTTCCGCTTGACTACAGCGACAGTTGCGTCGAGGATCCCCCAAATAACCGCAAGGACACGGATTCATTGCAGCCAATAGCATAAACGAACACGGGAAATCCATGCTTCCGGATGCGCGAGATATTGTAACGACTCCACTTTCCAGGGGCTGACGCAGGGTTTCCAGCGTACGACGGCTGAACTCCGGCAACTCATCCAAAAACAAAACACCGTTATGGGCAAGTGTAATTTCGCCCGGGGTTATATTGGAACCGCCCCCCATCAACCCGACATCGGAAATCGTATGATGGGGTGCACGGAACGGGCGTGTACGCAACAAACCTTTACCTCCCGGCAGCAGGCCACAGACAGAATGAATCTTGCTGGTGGTAAGAGACTCCTCCTGAGTCAGGAAGGGTAAAATACCGGGTAGACGAGTAGCCAACATACTTTTTCCGCTACCGGGGCTACCGCTCATCAACAAGTTATGACCGCCTGCAGCCGCAATTTCCATAGCGCGTCGCGCATAGGGCTGACCCTTCACATCAGCGAAATCGGCGTTCATCTCTACCGTTTCCGGCATCGCTTGAGGCTGCACCGGAAGAAAACTCTCGCGCGCTGAAAGCACAGCCCAGGCATCTGCCAATGTAGACACGGCATACACCGCCAAATCCTCCACAACGGAAGCTTCTTCCGCATTCTCGGAGGAGACCATCAGGTACTTTATACCGGCATCCCTCGCAGCAACGGCCTGGGGCAATATGCCACGTACCCCACGCACAGCCCCATCCAACGCCAGCTCTCCCACCAAGCACCATTCATGCAGATTTATCGGCACACGGCGTCTGAACTCGCGTGGTATTTCTCGTTCTTTGTAGTTTACCTGCAGAGCAATCTGCAATCCGATGGCAATGGGCAAATCAAAGCCGGCTCCTTGTTTTTTGACATCGGCAGGAGCCAAATTAACTGTCACCAACGTTTCGCCGGGCAGAAAGAAATGGCTATTACGCAAAGCAGACGTCACGCGCTGCACACTCTCCCTAACGGCAGTATCCGGCAATCCGACAATACAAAAGCGCCCGGCATCCGCGGCAGGTTGAGCATCCACCTCAACCTGTACGCAATACCCGTCTATGCCATTAACCGCTGATGATTGCAGGCGTGAAATCATAAACTTCTTTCCGTTATTTTACGATAACCCGAGAACCCACGCTCAATTTTTGGAAAAGAATAGCGCTCGGTTCTTCCGGAAGGCGCACGCAACCATGAGATTGACCGGTGCGCTCCACAATGTTACCCACGTGTAAACCGATTGCACCATTAAAACGCATCCAATAATCCATCTTTGAGCCCTTAAAGTGAGCCCCTGCAGGAGGGCGTTGTGATGAGGTAACATTTGCCCTCACCAAATTATCCTCAGCATCTACAAAACAGCCATAGCGAGAAGAACGGTGTTCTCGCTTTTTCTCCGTAATCCGGAATGAGCCTCGTGGGGTCTCACTACCGCCGATGCGCCCGGTGCAAACAGGAAAATCCATGGCAATCTGACCGTTAATATACAGGCGTCCGCGTTGTTCTTTGAGCAGGATTTCCACGTGCGAACCGGCAGGGTTATACTGCTCCAACGCTTTACCTCGCCAATAGTCACGGGATGTTCGGTAATTCGGACTTGCAATGAAATCCTCCCAGCGGTAGCTGACTTTCTTATTCTTGGTGGCTTTGTCCCAACGATCACCCATGCGGTAGTAATCGTCAGCGGTGCGCTGGCATGACACCACTGCCAATGTAGAGGCAAGCAATAAAACAACTCGCTTTATCATACCATTTGTCATGTAGGTTCAGATTTTATATGATTCCAGTCTGGCTGCGAACTCGCGCGGCAGGATTGCATCCACCAAGGCATCATTCCCCTCATACTCGGTATTCAACACCTTACCATCACGGTGCATGATGGCTATAATGCGGCTTTCTGCCAAGGGTATACGGTACCGAGCCGTTGTTACGCGGTGAGAAAGCATCTCGACGCACGCAGCCAACAAATCAGGCATACCGCGTTCCTCTAACACACTGATGGACAAACTTGGGCACTGCACTTTTGTACTCAGTGATTCCAGCACGCTATCCCGTTGTTCTTCCGGTATCAGGTCCGTTTTATTCCAGACGACGACCATGGGTTTATCCTGCGCGCCCAACTCAGCCAACACCTCGCAGGTTGTTTCATAGTGGCGCAATGCCTCGCGATCACTTGCATCTACCACTTGAATCAGGAAATCAGCCAAGGTAGCTTCCTCCAACGTGGATTTGAAAGCCTCTACAAGCCTGTGAGGAAGGTTACGGATAAAACCTACGGTATCCGTCAGCACCAAGGGTTGTCCATCCGGCAATTCTATCTTACGGCTGGTGGTATCCAGCGTCGCGAAAAGAATATTTTGAGCCAACACCCCTGCTCCGGTTATGAGATTAAGCAAAGAGGATTTTCCGGCATTAGTGTAACCGACAATAGCAGCCGTAGGAATCCCTTGGCGATTGCGCTCTTTACGCTGAGTGCCACGCTGGCGACGGACTACTTCGAGCTCATCGCGGATATTTTCAATGCGTTCGTGAGCGAGACGACGGTCGACTTCAATTTGTTTTTCGCCTTCACCACGCGCGGCAGCTCCACCGCCTTTTCCTCCCCCGGAGCCTCCGCGCTGACGGTCCAAATGCTTCCACATACCGGCCATGCGCGGCAAAGCATACTGCATGCGGGCCAAATCTACCTGCAACACAGCCTCACGGGTACGAGCACGCCGGGCAAAGATATCCAAAATGATTTCTTCGCGATCCATGACCACGGCAGCCTCCCCTTTTTTCCACTCACGGCGTACGGTTTTGCCATCCTCTTCATACTCCGCCCATTCCAAAAACTCCTCCCACTCACGTTGTTGAGAGGGAGCCAACAGATTATCAAAAATAACACAATCTGCATTCAGTTCATGGGCAAGGTCGCGAATTTCCTTTGCTTTACCAATTCCGCAAAGGAACTTAGCCTGCATCTCGCGAATAAATTCCAAGCGAACCTCAGCAATACCTATACCGAGGTTGCAAACCAAATCCTCCAATTCCGCCAGCAGCGCTGCACGTTCCCGGCGTGATTCGCCCGGCAGTCCAAGCCCTACCAACAGGGCTCTCTCGAACTTCTCAGGTTTTTCGCGTATCTCAAAGGACATAATCAATCAAAACTCTGAGATGAAGAAGTCGGGACGTCTCGCAGGTAATCTCTGTTGTAAGAATTGCAGTTACACTCACCGCAAGCACTGAGCGCAACAGCGGCTACAGCACTGAGTACAGATATGGCTATCATTTTCATACGCCCCCTATTCAACTACATTCGCCCGAACTTTGCAAGCAAATTTCGCGTTCTTTAAAAATATGTGTAAACAAAATAAGAGCATCAGCCGTCATACGTATAACAGGCGGGTGCAAGGCTCCGCTTTCAGGAACTAACTCACAAACAAGCAAGTCTCATGAAATCATCTTACATTACATTCACTGCACTGGCCACATTTGCCGGAGTTGCGCTCGTACAACAAGCGGATGCAAGTTCTGTTTCCGACACCATCAAGAAATACAACGAAGTAATTCGTCACGCTGAGGATGCAGAGTATAATCTCTCAAAGCTCGCCTCTCATGAATATAATCGCGATGAACAATTACGCGCCGCCAATGTACTGGCCGCCCTCATCCGCGAACATGAGGTGGGCTCCGGTATTTCACGGCGTGATTTGGAAGCCGTTCCCCGCAGTACGATGATTCAACTTGCCGAACGACTGAAACGTTGCCGAGAGGTGTCAGATATTTACATCAAACAACTGATTGCATTGAAGAATAACCCGTACGAGCGACAAAAGGTACTCGTAGCAACCTTGGCACAAACCGGTGTAGCCCCGAAGAGCCAAGACCACCTTTTTGTCATCACCACCACTCTTGCTCTCGTTTACGAATCCGCCCAGGAAAACCTCTTCAGAAACGACCTCGATTTTGAACCCTACTTCTTAACCGAATCACGAGAACGAAATATTCTCCAAATACAAGAAAGCATTGACTGCATTATGGCTTATTTGCGCAAAATCGCTCCGCAGGAGGCAGAGAGCCTCATGCGTCGCACTGCTGAGATTCGTGCCAAAATCCAAAAAGACGTTGAAAGAATCCGCCAAGATAACTACTACGGCTCCCCTTACCTGCGCGAGTTTTGCCGTAAATACCCCCGTTGATTCCGAATCCCCGGCGAACTCTCATTTCTGAGAGTTCGCAACGTTGGCGCGGATGGTAAAGGGATAAAGACTGAGCAGCAGCGTCGCCCAATTTTTCAATACTTTTATAAAGAATCATATAGGAAAGCTCACACTCTACAGGCAAATAAAACAACGATAAAACAGCAAAAAGAGCCTTGAGAAAACGTGAGAAATATGATAGATTAACCTCAGAGGTGATGTTGTTTGAAAAAGAAACGCTGAATGCGCAGGGGAAAGCCACTGTGCTGGCGGAGCTTTTCAAAGAGGCAGCGGAAAAAAAAGCAGAAGTAAAATCAGCCGGATACGTACCGATAGAGGTATTGGAAGCCCACGGTGATTTAGCCACGCATGTGCGTTTTCTGTTAGACGCAGCTGCACACACACAAACAACAAAGGAAGAACTCAAGCAACTGAGAAAGGTAGAAAAACTGCTTGATTCTCTGCCCGAGAGCATCCTTTATACCCTACCGGCAGGAGCCGGGGACAACTGGTTGCACCTGTACCGTAAATTGGTACAATTACATAGTTTGCTGGAGGACACATTCATCAACCCGGATGAAGAAGAGTACACAGCAGTTGTTCAAAAAATTGTACAGCTGGCTGTTGCAGTAGCCAATGCTGCACGCGTACAGATTAACCCGGCATCCATGTTTACCTTATTACTTATGCAGGTTCATCTGCATAAGTATGCGCCACAAAAGCGTAAGAGGGTTAGTAAATCTGCAAAAAGCAAGGTCAAACCGGCTCGCAAAAAGCCACGCAAGAGAACAGGCGAAAGCTGAGTTTTTACCTCTGCATGCCACATTTGCAGAAGGCTTCTATTTAACGGCGGCGCGAAGATGAGAATATACCGCGTTTTTTCTCAGGTTTGAGAGAACGGACTGCCCACATAAACAACAGCCAAGCAACCAACAACATACCCAAGTGGCACCAGTATCCGGTCTGCAACTCGGACCATGCGTAATTCAGTATCAACGCACCGCTGCCCCATAATAACAACAGACGCAGAGCATCCGGCAAACGTGGCACAATAATCAGGGCAAGCAACATTCCAACAAGAACCGTGACGAGACGTAGCGTGAACGACATGATACAAGGACGATACCACAATGCAGGCAAAGGTTTACCGGGCTGCACAGTTGTATCCGTTACGGTATAGGCACAGAGTTGGGAAATTGTTTTGGCCAACAAATACGTACGGGCGGCAGGCTCTTGTTCCGTGAGAGGTTGTCCGAGTACGGCAACGTGGAATTTTCCGGTTGCATCATTCAGCTTCGCCTTACCGTCAATCAACTCCGCGAGAGACAACTCCTGCACGGACGTATCGTTGAGCGTAAGTCTCCCATGTGAATCTATCGGCAAGGAAATACCATCAAAAGAAATCCTGTTACCAAGCTCCACTTTTACCTTATCCGGATTGCAGCCGCGAATACTCAGCGCCAAGCGCAAGGGTAAGGTAGGAAGGATTTCCCCATTCCAGCGAACAAGCAAGGGGAATGAACGGTCATCAACAGCTGCCGGAATCTGGGTGAGCGGCTCATCTTCCAGCCAATCCGGAGCCCACTGCAAACTCACACTCTCATCTGCGCTGTCCAAGTCATTTTCCACTTGTCGGTTGGCAGAGGGCAACATGGAAACATCTCCCGTCACCTGTGTGGACGGAATCACAAATGAGCGGAACTGTATCGGGGTTAAATCCGCTTGGGCAGTCGTGCGACCACGCATTCCCAACACCACGCGGTCAAAATACTTCTTGTTCAATAAGGTGGAACAAAGAACAAGTTGGCCTGCATCCTGCGTTCCTCCCTCCCAAATAAGCGGCGCGGAAACCGCCAAATTACGCACTCCTGCACGTGAAACTTTATTAAGCAACGCCGCAAAGTCCTGGGCTCGCAAATCCACAGCAGCATAGCTTTCCTCCAGCTGAGCCTTACGCATGTTGATAACCCCCACGCTCGGGCACTCCAACCGCTGTGTTTCCACAGTTCTATCCGCTGAAACCGGCACACTATCCCCCGGGGACAACAGATGTACTGTTTGCCCTGCATCGGTCATACCGGATTGTGCAGCCAAGGTATTATACAAAATTCTATCCAAAGGAGCAAAAAGTGAAGCACCTGCCATTACGAGTGCGCAGATTACTGCGTACCATATGAACAAGCGTCCCCATTTCATACGTGATTTAGAAGCCATATTGCAAGGTCATAAGCCGGTGAACCGACGGACACACGCGCGGCTACCTGCCGCAACTTTCTCACCCCCGTCGGTATAAGGCTGAGATACCATTCTCTGTTTTGATTATACCCGATGTTGGAAAAAGCCCCCAAAGCCTGCATAAGTCGTTGCAGGGCGCAGGCATAATACACATCAGCATCCACAACATTACCGGAGATGCGTTCGTATTCTCGTAACAGGCAATCGGACTGTTCCTCTGCCAAATCCATGTACGGGTCATACACGAGGGAAGCTACATCATATTCCGCCCTGCCGTATCGCATTCCCTGAAAATCTATTAACCAAGCATCATCACCACGGAGCATGATGTTTTGACTTTGGAAATCGCGGTGCACAGGAACTCGTGGCAAGTTTGCCAAAAACTCGGCCATTTGCACGGCTCCGGGCAATACTGAGGAGTCCGTACAGGATAATCCGCAATGCCTACCTAACAGGTGCTCGGCAAAATAGGATTGTTCCCAGCGGTACATTGACGCATCAAACGCAGGCTGTAATTCCCAATCGGGAGTCATGCTATGTAAAGCATGCACCTGCTCCAAGGCAGAGGCATAAAATGGTCGCAATGTTGAAAAGGAGGCTCCTTTCAGGGATAAAAGCTCGCGCGGGCCAACGTCCTCTACCAAGCAGACGCCGTATCCGTTCGGCAGGCTTCTGTGGCATTTGATGCCGGGAACCCGGACCCCGGACCGGGCCAAGCCGATCGCAGCCGGAACAAACGAATGATTATCCGCACGGTCAGAAGTCCAGAACACTCCCAGCACTCCGCTGGGTTGCCCCTGCTGCAACACCCGCATAATAACACGCCCGGATGCACCTGCAACAATAAGTTGCAGGTCGGCATCCTGCACATTAATACCATAATCAAGGCATAAATGTGTGATAAACTGACGAGCCTGTGCTTTATGCGGCATATGCAGTAAGCAGTTTAATCGATTTTGAAGAAACTCAACGCGGGTTTCGTTTTTTCCGGTAAAACGGGAGCGTCATCGGTCTTCTCTTCGGATGTTTGCTTCACGTCGGATTTATCAGAGGTCTCATGCTGTACGTTATTTTCACGTTCAGCAGCCACGGCAACAGCAAAAGCAGCAGCAGCTTTAACATCCATGACATCAGCTTCCTGCGTCGGAGCAAGTGGCGTAGGAGGCGGAACTGCATTAGCGCGGAAAAATACATTTTCCCTGTTTTCGGGCTCTTTCTTCTTCTTCGGGGCGGTTGGAAGAGCAGATGCAGCAGGAGTCTTTCCGTTATTTCCTGCTGTTAGAGCACCTTCACTCTTGCGCAACAAATATATTTTTTCCAATAACGAGGCAATCTGGACCAACAAAAATAAGAGGCCGGCAACGGCCAAAGGCCAAGCGGCGGCAAGCATCCCACTTACAAACTGCGTGGCACTGGCAGGACGCTCATCGGACACTAAATACAGAATAACCTGAGCCAATCCGCAAAATGCAAACAAAGCAGCTACCAAGTTACCTGCAATTATCGTAAAAAACATGGACTGGGGCAGTTAAAGTTCTTTATTCTTCAGCATCCTTCTTTTCCTTTTTGGCCTTCTTTTCAGCAGCCTTTATATCCTTAACGTACTGCTTCCAATTATTGGCAAGGAACTCGGAAACTTCCAGTCCACTGGCTTCACCCAACTTGTTACCGTCGGCATCCAGAGCAACCATGCAGGGCAATTTATTACCTCCCGTATGGGGGAACGGAATACCGGTCCTATCCGTGGGAGATACAATGGGGAAACGCATCTTGGCTTTCCTTGCCCATTTGGCAGCGGTTTCATCATCGGCATCAACGTTGAGCATCACAAGCTCAGCGCCTTTACCCTTCATCTTCTTGTATGCCGCAACAATAGCGGGAGCCTCCGCCACACAGTTGGGACACATGTAGCGGGACTGGTAGATGAAGTACACCTTAGCCTCCGGGTCCGGTTTGGCTTTTGTTACATACTTGCGGTTTGCAAGTGACGCCGGCACCATGGGTAAGTCTTCGGCAGAAACAACTTCTTCAGTGTCGCCTTTTTTGGCAAAGGCACACGGAGTGGTAGCGACAGCTAAAAGAGAGCCGACGCAAAACAAGCTGAGGATTATGTTCTTCATGGCTATGTGTATTGGTGTGGAGCAGGTTTGCCCGCATAGCGCAGCACACGCTATGCGGGCAGATTGAATTTTATCAATTTTTTGCAAAAGTATCCGCGCAAGGACACTCTGCCACCGTCCAAGTTGCCTTCCCACTCTCGGCTATGTGAACAAGAGCGTGGTAGGTATCTTCCACATCCGCACCGACTTTGGCAGCTACCTGCTCCGCAGTTGACGGGGTGGAACTCAGCGCACTCTCGGCATCCGCCAGCAATTTCAGGAACACATTGGCAGCCAGTTTGCCGGCCTGTACGCCGGGTTGATGGTAGGCGTTGATGTGAATCAGGCTGGCATAGAAGCTTACGGCACGTTCAAACAGCGCTATCAGCATACCTAAGGTGTAGGCATTGACGGACGGAATGGAAATCGTAATACTTTGGCGTCCGCTTTCGCTCAATGCCTTACGCGTACCACGAAGGAACCCTTGCAGGTAGTCACCGGCGGTAAATGCACCTTCCACCTTTACGGTGTCAGAGGGAGCCTGACGCACCTCGATAAAGGTCACGAAGAAATTGTTAAGGCCATCGCGCAGCTGTTGTACATATGCATGCTGATCCGTGGAGCCTTTGTTACCGTACACGGAAATACCTTGATTCACAACATTTCCGTCCAAATCAAGTTCTTTACCGAGGGACTCCATAATCAGTTGTTGCAAGTACTTGGAGAACAACACCAAGCTGTCCTTGTACGGCAACACAACCATGTCCTTCTTGCCTTTACCTTCTCCGGCCGCATACCAAGCCAAGGCCAGTTTCATGGACGCATTAACGGCAGTGTCGGCCACGCGGGTATGAGCGTCCATATCTGCAGCGCCTTGCAGCAATGCGTCTACATCCACACCTTGCAACGCGGCGGGCACCAACCCTACTACAGAGGTTTCGGACGTACGGCCACCCACCCAATCTTCCATCGGGAAACGCTTAATCCACCCTTCGCCCTCAGCCACCTTGTCCAAGGTTGAGCCCACGCCGGTTACGGCCACAGCATGTTGCGCAAAGTTTAAGCCTTTATCGGTAAAATAGGCTTGCGCACAAACCATGCCGTTACGAGTCTCGGGCGTGCCACCGGATTTAGAAATTACCACGGCCAGAGTTTCGGTAAGAGGAAGCGTATCCAAGACTTTGTACATTCCATCCGGATCCGTATTATCCAAGAATGCCATCTTGAGTCCGGCTGCGGGCAACGCATCCGCTACCAATTCAGGTCCCAAGGCGGAGCCACCGATACCGATGACCAAGCAGGTGCTGAATTTCTTGCCATTCGGAGCCAAAATCTTACCACTGAGCACATCGGCAGCAAAGTTTTTCAGGTCAGCAAGCGGTTCATCAATCTTTGCACGCAGCTCGGCTGTAGGTGCAATAGAACTGTTGCGCAGCCAGTAATGCCCAACCATGCGCCCCTCATCAGGATTTGCTATCACCCCGCGCTCCAACGCCGCGATATCCCCATATGCGCGCTCTATCAGAGGCTGCATACCGCTCAGGAAGTCCTCCGTAAGCGGAAGTTTAGAAAAATCAAGAGAAATACCCATCTCCGGGTAACGCAAAAGCTGTGTTGCATATTGTTTCATATCGCGCGCAATTATACGACCATTCACTTACTTTTGCAAGCAGAATCACCCACCGTCCCGCATTTACGGTTCAGTTTCTACCTCATCCGCATCCGAATACGTTTATATTCAATTCTATTTTATCCTCAGCTCACGAAAAACACTACAAATTACAAAGCGAGTCATTGACAGGCGATACATATTGTGGTATAAGGTACGCGATAACAACGCAACGTTTTTTATGAAAAAGCTCATAACAATATCAACCGGATTACTTTTCTCCATCGCGCTGGTATCGTGCGACTGGGATGATTGGGATGACCACCACCACGGACACGGCGGGCCTCCGCCTCCTGCATGGGGGCCAAGCTATGGACCGAACTATCGACCGCATCATCCCAAACCATCGGGCCACAAGCCCCCCAAGCCCCATAAGCCATCCGGGCATAAGCCGAATAAGCCACACAAGCCGGATTCCTCCCACCATGGACCTAAGGGACCTAAAACGCAGAAGCATTCCCCCGGCAACACGAGAAAAGGCCCGGCATTACGCCACCGTTAATACAGGACGCATTCGGCAATTTGCAACGGAGTGGAAAAATTCCACTCCGTTTTATTCTTGACAAAAGCAGAGGAATCAGTTAGGCTCACGCCGACACCCCCGAACATCGGATATGACAAAAACAAGCATACTTACCGCATTTCTGTTATCGGCACTTACTGTTATGCCGGTTGCATACGCACAAAATACGCCTCCCGTCCCCACAGCCCAAAGTGGCAAAGGCAACAGTGATTTAATGGCATCCAACACGGTTCGCGCTATTTTCCGAGGAGTGCAACAAATTACCGTCCACAGCTATACCAACCCGCAGGCACAAACCACACAAGTAGCAGTGTTCGAGGTCGTTGCCAATTTGGCACACCGCCGTTATGTTCGTTACGGTGATGGTCTGCTTGCAGCGGGTACAATTTTCACCGTAAGCATGGACAAGAATCACCCCGGTCAACCGTCTTCCATTGTGGACGAAATCAGCCAAATGCAAGTAGGCGAAGAGGCAGTCATGAAGATTGACCATCTCTTCCTTTTTGCTGACCCTGAGGGGCAAAACATTCGCCCCTGCACACGTTTGGCCAGAAAGCCGTCCGGAACAACAACAGCGCCTACCACTACCGCACCGATTCAACCGACCGTCCCCGCCGGAGCAACGATTAGGCAGCCTTCTGCCCCCCGCCCGGTAATCCAGCCAGGCAACGGATCCGGTGCCGGCTCCGTATTTGGGATTGAGGATGACAATGATACGATTGTTGAATAACGGCATCATATTATCATGAAAAGGCTCACATCATTTACCATTGCAGCCGTTATCTGCACCATTCTGAGCGCTTGCGATGCCGGACTGCGAGGCAACGGAAGCAGCGAATACAGCTACGGAGGTTTTTCATCTTTCGACTCAGACGACGACTGGGACAATTCAACCTACTTTGACAGTGATGATGACAACAGTAGTTCATCATCCGGTAGCAGTTCCTCCCATCATCGAGGGCACTCTTCCCGAGCATCGGACTCCGGCACAAGCTCACGAGCACGCAGACGCTGAGCTACGAGCTGAACAACCTTGTTTTCAAACGCGGCTTCTGTTTCCGGAAGCCGCGTTTGCTGTCTGTACGGCATTTTTTGCTTGCAAAACGGGTAAAATTGATATATATAGGGAAAAAGTACACTTGATAGCACATGAAGTCAGCCATAGCCATGTTGCTGTTATGCGGTATTATGGTGAATGCAGCAGAGCCTGATCTCACTGTTCGATTAAGCTCCTGTCGCTCGGAGTTCCGCACCCATGACAGCACGGACAAACCCGGTCTCATCGTTCGTTTGCAACTGATACCGGCTGCAGGGATAAGCCTGTGCGACACGGAGAAATTAAACCCGAACCTGACGGTTACGGATGCTTCCGGCAAAAAGCATAAGGCAACAGCGGCTCGTATTTACAGAACGGAGGACGATACACAACAAATTTTTGCTGAATACACCATAGCAAAACGTCCCACCGGTGCAAAATTGCAAGCTGACGGAACCCTGGAATTGACCACGGCTAAAGACCTTGTCCTGCATGAGCCCATATCTGTAAATTTATTGGCGGCAAGCGAGTTCAAACTCGGTGAAACTACATTCACCGTAACACCGGCAGAGGCAAATGCCAACAAAAACAACATGGAGGGGGAACGATTACGACGGGCGGAAATTACAATCACCTACCCCGCCGCCACCACCATCATGCAAATTTCACGATGTTGGCTTCCTGAACCTCAAGAGGGGGCAGAATCCACGGAAAGCTTTACGCAAGAACTCCAATTCACCACAAAATTGAACGATGACGCCACGAAAAAAAGCACCACTCTCATCATAGTAGATGCTTTACATACCCCGTCCTTGCAGATTTCCACCTGTGCAGAAAAAAACAAAATAAAACAAGCATTTCATTTTGAGCTTACCCTCAGCGAGGTCGTAGAGATTACCCCTTCTGCCGAAGCGGAGCAAAAGCAATCCAAACAGCCATGATTCGCCTATTAACAGCATTGTCCTGTTGCATTGTGTTACACGCAGCTGCGGAGGAAACAAAATGTTCCGTCAAAATATCTCCGCAAAGTGTGGAATGTCACTACACGGAAGCTTCACACAATCCGCAAAGCTCAGTTCCGACCACACTCTGCACCGTCAGGCTACATGCAACACCGTCAAAGGGAGCCCTACTCTGCGTACATGATGATTCCCACGCCGATTTGCCGGATATTCAGGCCAAGGACGCAGTCGGGAATGCGCTGGTCGGTAAGTTCCGAGAGTGGGAGCACTGTTTTGACTCTAAAGATGAATGCCATATCATGGTCTACGATTTTACAGCTCGGCCGGAAGGCGGGGAAATCATCTTTGATACGGAAATTGAGGTGCCGGTAATGCCCGGAATTCAAAAAAACGAAGCGCCGAGCTTCAAAACTACGGAAAAATCCCGGATTACCATTGCAGACATTCCCTTTACCATTGAGCCCCAAAATAAAGACCCGGAAAAGCCTGAACAACTGCCACTGCTCATTACATACACCAACGCTGCGCAGGTTGCGGAAATCATCATTTGTGATGATAAGGGCAATCACCTGAAAAGCCAAATTGTCCAGGGTGATTTTGATTCGGACACCGGCACAACTTCCGCCATCTATGTCGTCTCTTATAAAAAAGAAAACGCAAAATTAGCAGTTCGCACGTTCAAGCCTGTGGAGAAAGTCAAAGTCCCCGTCAAATTCAAAGCGTCCATCGGCAGATAACGATAAATAGTCTACCGTTCTTGTCTGATTTTTCTTGACAAGCAGCCAATTTAAGAGCACACTCTACTGCGTAAGTCTGACAAAAGATTTCTAACACAATAGCAACTATGGAACCGTATAGCATGAAAAACCCGTACCCGGCCACTGTGCTGGGTGTTCGCGCCGTTACCAAACCCGGTAGCGCCAAGGAGACCATCCATGTAGATTACTCGCTTGAGGGCTCCGGGCTTACCTACGTTACCGGTGATGCCTTGGGTGTTATCCCCTGCAATGACCCGGCGTTGGTGGAAGCCCTTATCACAGCACTCGGGTTGAATGCCGAGGAAGCAGTGCCTATGCCGGATGGTTCCACAGCGTCCCTGAAAGAGGCCCTTACAACCGCCTATGATATTACTTCCCTCAAAAAAGGCAACCTGACCAAATGGAACGCAGTAGCAGGCAGTGAAAAACTCACAGCCATCCTCAATGATAAGGATGCACTCAAAGACTTTGTTTGGGGGCGCGATATGCTGGATTTAGCCACAGACGCTGAAACCGCTGCAAAATTTGAAAACGCAAGCGCTTTTGTAGGCATACTCGGCAAACTCACACCGCGCCTGTACTCCATTGCCAGCAGCCCGGATGCCGTACCTGGTCAAGTATCCCTTTGCGTAGGCGCTGTACGCTACACCGCCCAAAACCGCACACGCGGCGGCGTTTGCTCCACCTTCATGGCAGACCGCATCAAGCCGGGTGATAAAGTTAAGGTTTTTGTTCACAGCAACAAGAATTTCCGCTTACCGGAGGACGGGAACACGCCCATTATCATGGTTGGGCCGGGCACAGGCATTGCCCCGTTCCGTGCCTTCTGGCAACAGCGTGTAGCAGATAACGCTCCCGGTGCAAATTGGCTCTTCTTCGGTAATCCCTACAAGGCAACAGATGGTTGTTATGAGGATGAAATTGCCCCCCTTGTCGAGAGTGGTAAACTCCGTCTTTCCGTAGCTTGGAGCCGTGATCAAGCTCACAAAATTTACGTCCAAAACCTCATGGAACAAGCCGGTGAGGAAATCTGGCAGTGGTTGGAAAACGGAGCGGCCGTCTACATGTGCGGTGACGCTAACCGTATGGCCAAAGATGTGGAAAAAACTCTGCTTTCCATCATCTCTACCCACGGCAAACGCTCTGAAGATGAAGCAGCTGCTTACCTCAAAGATATGAAAGCTGCCAAGCGCTACCAGAAAGACGTTTACTGATACCGCCCCTTTCATCATTTGCACAAGCCTCTTCATTCCACGCGGATTGAAGAGGCTTTTTGTACGACCGACGCGATATGCGCACTGCGGTGAAAGTCCGCGCGGAGCCGCGATGATGCGGAATCCCAGACCTGAAGAACAACTGCGAGGAGGTAACGAACCGTGGAAAAGGAAGTTCGAGGGGAAATCCCGAC
>JAFQDN010000072.1 GCA_017415995.1 Akkermansia sp.
AAGCTGCACTGGTGTTTAGATGTGTCTTTTGGAGAAGACTACAGTCAGAAACGAGCAGCAAATGCAGCTGAAAACTTCTCTCGTGCTATACGCTTTGTAATTAATTCCTTTAGGCGATATAAGAAGCTCACAAACGAAAAACTATCCGTAAAGAACATGCAATTCGCTTGTGCTGTGGATGTTGAATACATGAAAAAGATTTTTGAAGCCGTATTTTCTGTATGACACGTCGCCCAATGCGTTTGCCCTGCAGATACTGATGTGTAAGTTTTTGTCATAAGGTTCTTAGCAAATACAATAAAACAGGCACTCACACCGCCACGGAGCATCGCTGCGCAATCCATTGCCTATTACTTCGGGGGCTTCCCATAAATCTTCCGTGACTGTTTAAGCTTCCTCGGCAAACTCATCATCAGCAAAGAGCGGGGCAGATTCCGGTTCTTCGGCAAAGCCATCATCGGTGGAGACCTCCTCTGCTTCTTCATCGGTATCGGCAGACTCATGCTCGGCATGTTGGGAGCACAGGGGGCGCTCACGCTTCATGTCGGTCATGGTTTCCGTGTAAGCAGTACGCTTGGCCTCACACCCGGAATGCGCCAACTGCCCGGAAACACGGCAGAGGCGTAAGCCCGTGCGGCGCGCCGTAGCGGCAGATTTGCGGATATTACCCATAGCGTAGCCGCGTTTTTCCGCGCACTGCATGGCACCGACCCAAAGCGGGAGGGCAACCGTGCCGCCGTATGCTTTATCCGCAATGGTAACGGGGCGGTCAAAGCCCACCCACACGGCAGCGGTGAGGTCCGACGTAAAGCCGCAGAACCACGCATTTTTGTAGGCGTTGGTAGTACCTGTTTTACCACCGCAAGGCTTATCGAAGCCCAGTTTAATAACATTGGCAGCCGTACCGCCGGGTTTGGTGATTTTTTGGAGGATGTCGGAGGTGGCGTTGGCGGTACGAGTGCTGAACACCTTGACCGTGGAAGGCACATTTTGCCAAATGACGCGCCCCTCGGCATCAGTAATACTCTCAATAATGTAAGGAGTGGGGCGCACACCACCGTTGGCATAAACAGTGTAAGCCGTAGCAACCTCCAGCGGTGAGGCCTCCCACGTACCTAAATAAATGGTAGGGCCGAGCCACTTGGGCGGATTGGGGAAACCCGCAAGCAGAGCAGAATTGACAACGTTGTTAAGCCCGGCACGGGCACCAACGCGAACCGACATGGTATTGCGGCTTTTGAGCAAGCCCCACGCGGCGGATTTGAGCCCGTGGTAGCAGCCATCGGCATTGCGCGGGCTCCAGCGTTTTGCGCCCGGTATTTCTCCGGGCTGCAAACGGGCATCGGAGATAAGGGAACCGGGACTGCCGCCACGCTCAAAATATGTGGAATACACCAAGGGCTTAAAAAGAGAACCGACTTGGCGGCGGCTTTGCAGGGCTCGGTTAAGCGGGGATTCCCCGCTATCACGCCCGCCCACCACGGCCAAAAGAGCACCGGTGGCGTTATCCACCACCACACAGGCAGCCTGCACGTATTTGGGAGCGGGGATAATAGCCTCCGGATTTTGAGCGCGCATTGCAGCAACCATAGCGCGGTAAGCGGCGCGTGTCTGGTGCTTGTAATGGCGGCCTTTCTCCAGCATTTCCGTGAGCCGCGTGTCCATATCACGCATCACATCATCCTGGAGGTCCAAATCCAACGTAGTACGCACCACCAAACCACCGGAGTAGAGGGCATCTTCCTTCACGCGTTGGCCGTTGGCATCCAGCATGGAGAGAATGTAGTCCACCTCGGAGCGAATGAGATCCAGGGAATAGTTATCGTACCCCCGCGGCTCCGGGCGCGCGGTAACAATGGGCTCCTGCACGGCTGCATTGTACTGCGTGTGGGTAATTTTGCCGTGGTCACGCAACAACAGCAACACCTTATCACGCTGAATCCGTGCGGCAGATGCATTGCGCAGGGGGGAAAACTCATTCGGGTTGCACACAATGCCCGCCAGCAAGGCAGACTCACCGATGGTAAGCTCCGACGGCTCTTTGCTGAAATAACCGTACGCAGCCTGCTTGAGCCCCAAATATGTATGCCCCCAAAACACGCGGTTGATGTAGCAGGTCAGGATGGTCTTTTTATCATACGTGGCCTCAATACGGTAAGCCAGTGCCACCTCCGTCAGCTTGGCGTCAAAGGTGCGGTCCCGGTGGTTATAGGTATTTTTGGCCAGCTGCATGGTAAGGGTGGAAGCTCCCTGTGTGGTGCGCCCATGCTTAAAGACCTGAGCCACGGCACGCAGCACACCGCGAGGGTCCACGCCTCCGTGCTCCCAAAATGAGCGGTCCTCTTGCAGCACCAGGGCATCTATGAAGTACTGCGGCACCTCCGTATCAATATTTTCTATACTACGGCGGTTTTCGCCATGCAGTGTACCTATTTCCGCGCCTTTGCGGTCCAACACAATACTGCGCTCCGGCATGCGCAGCACCTGCGTTATATCATACCGCCCTGCTTTTACGCTGTAAATGCAGGCCAATATCAGCGCCAGCACCATGCCCACAAACCCGCAACTAACGACGATGCGCAGCGTCCACCGGATAAACAGTGGCAGATTGCGCGTCAGGAAAAATATCATGCGGAACGGAAAGCCCAAGAGCAGCCAAATTCCCTTGAGCACCCCGGTGCCACGAGGAGGGGGCTTGCGGATGTCGTCCCACGGGTTATGGTCAACGGATGGCTTATCCTGTGGTTCCGGCGGCGTTTGCGCATCCTCATCCACCGGTACGTCCCAATATGAGCCACGAGCACTGCGGCGGCGGGGTTCGCGAGTGCGGGGTTGGGGCTCCGGGTAGGAATCCTCACAGGCGAGCGGCTCCTCCGGCGGGGCAGCGGGCTGCTCCGGGGCGGGTGGCTGCGGCTCCGGCGGTGGCACGGCAGCCCGGCGCCGGCGCGGTGGCATACCACCGTACGGCGAGTCTGGCTCGTCTGCTTTGTATCTGGCGCACATGACCGTGTTTCGGTAAGGCAAGCGCGGGGAGAGCCCCCTGTGTGTTCACCTGTATTCGGAGATGAAGCAGCAGAGCCGAAATCGGCTCTGCCGGAAAAAGAGATAAGGAGAGCGCCCTGCGTTATTTATCCGCAACATCCGTGCGGCGCAGGTTGATGATGCCCCCGCGGCGCAGCTCATCATTTGCGGCCTCAGCAGCCTGATGCTCCATATAAATTACGTAAGGAGCTTTGTTGATGGTAAGCTCAACCATACCGGACTCCGTGGGAGCATCCAGCAGCTTGATGAACTCCGCAAAGTCATGCGGTTCCTTACCATTTACCTTTTCCACAAGGCAGAACTGGCAGGAATCATACCCCAGGGTTGCCTTGGTGGGCACCACGCGCGTAAGGACGGTCAGCTCACGGAAGCCACGCTCACGCAGCTCGTCCGTGCGCCCCTCCAGCTCCAAAAACTCCGTAGGCATGGCACCTTTGGTTTCCGCCTTCATGGCATTCTGGTAATTGGTGGTCAGCGGTTGGAAGACCAAGCCACCCCATACTACATACAAGGGAGCATCCCCCTGCACCTCATCCGGTATGAGTGATTTTTGCTCGGCATCGCGGTTCATCTCCACCTCCGCTGTGTGTTCGGTGCCGTCACGGCGGTAGGTGATGGTCAGCTTCTCGCCGATGGGTTTGAGATAGCGTACGGCCGTTACCACATCAATCAACCCATAATACGGCAAATTGCAGCGGCCACGGTTATCCACGCTGATGCCCTCCACCGAGGTAAGCACATCCCCCTTTTGCAAGCCGGCTGCTGCGGCTGCACCCTCCGGCTTCACATTACTGAGGTACACACCGGTGCTGTCATTACTGAGTTTCAGATAATTGCGGAAGACGGGGTCCGTAAGTTCCGTCATGTTCACGCCCAGCACGGGCACACCTTTGGCGGTCTCCGGGGTGGCCATGAGAAAGCGCTTGATAATCTCAGCATTAATAACGCGCAACTGGCGACCGGCGGAGTTGTAACCGGAGGTAATACCAACAAGCTTGCCATCCTTCATCACCGGTGCACCGTGGGAGTAGTTGCCGGGGACTGACTGCTCCGCGCGCATTTGCAAGCGCGGCATGCCGCCCTCCGTGCTGCCGACTTCGGCTGTGAGCGGTATGCGCAAGGGCTCCGTGCCGTTGAGTGTGCACCACAGCTCAGCCTTGCTGCCACGGCTCAGCGGCTCGCCCACCTCGTGCATGGTTCGGCCGTCAAAAATGGAGGCATCATTCTCATCCTCAACCATCAGCAAACCGAGGTTAAGGTCCGCATCATAGCGCAACACCTTGGCAGGCACGGTGCGTGAGCCGTCCGGCAGGCTGATTTCCACATAATTGGTAAGCGCCAAGCTGCTGCCTAAGGTAAGCACCAAGCCGTTGCCCATGTACACGCCGTTCATGCGCGAGCTGCTGGCTGCGCTTTTCTCCCACGGGGTCAGACGGTTGAAATCCTGCACGGTGAGGGCAACGGAAAGCAAGGTGGCGGAGGGGTCTTCCTCAGCCCGGACGGCCGGTTCCGGGGTGGCGGGTTCTTCCGGTGCTTGGGAGGTATTTTCGGCAGCGGGCGTTTTTACTTCAGGTGCAGAGGGCTGCGCCTCGGTGGCAGGAGTTTGGGCATCCGCTGTGGCGGGTTGCTCCGTTACAGCCACGGGCTGAGCCGTGTCTTTTTTCTCCGCAGCGTGTTTTTCCGAATTAGTGCGGGGAGTAGGTTCACAGCAGCTTAAAGCCAAGCCGGCCAAAGCAAGCGCGAGCATTTTTTTGGACATATTGCGTATGGAAAAGTTAGTGTGTTATTATTTGAGGCGGGCATTAGCCGGCACGCCATAGCGAGCTTTCACGCGGGCATTTGCCGCATCAATCATCTTGTTATCAATAACCAAGGGGCGGGGAGAATCCGCAAACTCAATCACGGTAAAATCCGGGCGCACGCCATCCTCAGGGTAAAGCAGGCTGTACAGATGAGCCAAGCCTTTAACCTCCTCGCCGTTCACCTTGGTAACCATGCGGGAGCCATAGGTGGAGTAGCGGGCATTCACGTCATCTTTGAGCACCTTGGTCAGGATAACCATGTCTTGCTTATCTTGAGACTCTCCGCGCTTCAGGAAGTCACGGATGTCCACGGCAAGAGCTACGGTGTTGAACTGGTGAGCTACAATCACGTTGCGGTGCAGCGGTTGGAAGACCAAGCCGGCGTATTGCACGTAACGAGGCATGGTGTCATACTCCTGAGCCATAATGCGGTGCGAATCCAGCGGTTTGAGCTCCACAGTCACCTCTTTTTCCTCACCACGGCGTACAATGCGCATCTGCAACTTATCACC
Source organism: Akkermansia sp. (assembly GCA_017415995.1). Classification (GTDB taxonomy): domain Bacteria; phylum Verrucomicrobiota; class Verrucomicrobiia; order Verrucomicrobiales; family Akkermansiaceae; genus Akkermansia. The sequence continues at coordinate 5,357 of JAFQDN010000072.1, forward strand.
CTTGAAGGAACGCTCTGCCAGCTCATCCAGCAGCACGCGCTCGCCGTCCAATTCAATCATTGCAGAGCGGTCCACGGGCAATCCGTTGATGCTCAGCAACAAATCACCGGTTTCCAGCACGCCGTCACAGCTACCTCCTTTAATCACCTCGCCCACCAGCACGCCGGGGTCGGTCTCCGACAAGCCGAAGTGCTTGCGCATGGCCGGGTTGCTGAGGGGGAAGAAATCCACCCCCAACTCCACATAGCTATCGTAACGGCCATCTTCCACATCTTGGAGGAAACGCTTAATCACGGGCATGGGAATCATGTAACCGGTGGAGTTTGCCTGCATAAGGCCTTGGAATGCAACACCCACAACTTTATCATCCATCAGCACGGGGCCACCGCTGTTACCGGGGTTGATGGCGGCGTCAATCTGTACGGTAAGGTGGCTGACGCTCTGGGAGTGGGAGTAAAGAGTCGTGTCGATACGGGAAACAATACCACGCGTTACGGAAAGGCGGCTACCGCCGATGGGGTAGCCCACGGCACGCACCTCGTCCTCCAAACACGGCAAGCTGTCGCTGAACTGTAAACAGGGAATTTGCGCAAAGGCCTCCGGGGTTTCCGTTACCTCCACCAAGGCCAAATCCGCATCATGTGCCACATATTTGACGCGTGCGGGGTACTTGCGGGCATCTCCGTAGGGGGAGATGGTAATGCGCTCTGCATTGGCCACCACGTGCGCATTGGTCATGAACAAGCCGGGCTGTACCATGAATCCCGTTCCATTACCGCCGGCAAACATGCCGGTTTGCCACGGGGTTTCATAATCCGGCTGGCGCACGGCTACCTCAATCTTAACAATGCTGCGGTAAGCTGCTTCCACACCCTGCTGCACGGCAGGTGCGGACGGTTTGGGCTCTGTTGCCGCAGGTGCCTCCGTGGCAGCAGGGGTTGCCTCTGCCGGGGCAGCGGGTGCAGGTGCCTCCGTAGTAGCGGGGGCTACCTCTGCCGGGGCGGATTGAGCCTGCTCTACAGGCACGGGTATACTCTCAGCGGTACCTTCCGGTTCCGCTAACACAGGAAGTGTCGCCAGCAATGCGGCGGTAGCAGTTCTCTTAATCACGAATCTATTCTGTACTAAGCCCCGCCATAAGTCAAGTTCAAAGCACGGCAACAAACATATTATTTAGGGAACTTCTCTGATGCTTGCAGAGCGACCGGTACATACGCGCTCGGAATATGCGGCGCAGGCGCAGCCATTATTTCAGAAATACTAACCTTTCCGCAATCAATGTAACGTCCGGTCTGCGGAGACAGGATTGATTCATTTTCATGCATCAACAAATAGCGCGGCGCCGACGCCGGAAAAAACAACTTGCGCTCTTGGGGCGGCTGCTGTATCATGCTTGCCGTTATGAGGAACCTCAGCGCCACAGGAATTTTGCTTACAATCCTGCGTATAGGATTGGGCTTCTTCTTTCTCATCACCTCAATTCTCAAAATAAGCCCGGAGGATTTGGGGGCAACTGCAGATTTTCTGACCCGCAGTGATTTACTGCCGGAGTTTTTCTCCATGCCCTTGGCCTGCATCGGCATCATGCTGGAGTTTGTGGTAGGAATTTGCCTGATTTTCCGGCTGGAATACCGCGGCGCCACCATCTGGGGAATGATGATGACCAGCGTGTTCTTCCTCCTTTACGCGCAAGCATGGGCTCGCGGGCTGAGCCTAAGCTGTAACTGCCTCGGCTCTGCCCACGAAATAGAAAATTACCCCATGGATACAGGCGCACGCCTGCTCTTGGTGGGGGCCATGCTGTTGCTCATGTGGGACTCCAGAAGGAATGCTCACATTGCTCGGCGCAAAGCTAAGCGCTTCGATTTTTCAGATGCTTAACACCTCCCCCGGAGACTTTACCGGCTCTGCACCGATGAGGCTCCCTTACCACTCAGGGAAAATTTCCCGTGCCTACATTACCTCTACGGGTAATGCTTCAGTTTTAAGAGAAAGAGATTTTTGAGAAAAAGAGAGAATGAGTATGTACGGAGCAAGTTGCTGCTCAACCGAGTCACTTTTCAGGCTGCGGTTTCTTGGCAAACTTTTCCTGATACTCAAGCATGATTTGCTTTGTATTCGTCGGATCCGCCTTTATGCGGGTCAGAATCTCATCCCGAAGCGCTCTCGCAGCCTCGAAGGAGCCCTGCTCCCCATCATACATGGCATCCGCAAAATACTTGGTAAACATCAACCCCTTGCGGCTGATGCATACTCTCCACCCTAAAAACGACGTTTTCTCCCGCGTGTAACGGGTCAGATTTTTCATGGACGTATTCATAGTATGAAATGTTGAACGACTGTTGAAAAAGCAACCGCATTTTATTGCAGATGTTAGTTAAAGTCAAGTCAAAATTTTAATAACATAGAAAAAAATAGGATATTTCCACCCTTTTTTCAAAATAACTGAATATCTTTTACATCAATGGTATAGATTATACACTATCTGTAACAAATAAACAGAACTATTCAGGTGTAACCGTATAACATATACAGGTTAATAATTAATAAATTAAAAGTTATTTTGTTGACAACTAACATTTCTTGCAAGCGTACGAAAAAACAGCATAATACTGCGCATGACCACGCTTAAAATGATTACCTTCCGTTGCCGTGAGGAACTTTTCCGCAAATTAGAAGAGTTTGCCCGCATGAGACAAATAGACAGAACCTCAGTGCTGAAACTTGCCATTCACTTTCACCTGAACCACCATCTATTATAAGCGGCAACTACTGCTAACAGGAGCGCGTTTTGCGCGTTCGGAAGCACTTCCGCAGCTCCAATCACCCAAAAAGCCCCTTCACCGCAACGGTGAGGGGGCTTTTTGAAATAAGGGAGGGACAACGCATCAGAGAGCCTGAGCCTTCTGCACGATGTTGGGCACATTCATGCCGAGATCATGCAGGACGCGGTCGCCGGGGGCAGAGAAGCCGAAGTCATCAATGGAGATGATGCAACCTTGCGTGCCGACGTAGCGATACCAGAGGTCGCTCTTACCGGCCTCCACAGCCAAGCGGCGGGTGCAGGAGGGCGGCAGCACGGTATCACGGTATGCCTGCTCCTGGCGGTTAAAGCGCCACATAGAGGGCATGGAGACCACGCGAACATCCGGGCCAAGCTGTTTTGCTGCCTCAAGGGCAAGGAATACCTCGGAACCGGAGGCGATAATGATGCGGCCGGGCTGCTCCGTCTCCTCATGGCGGGCAATGTAGGCACCTTTCAGCGTACCTTGGCGGCGTGCCTCGGCGCTGATGGGGCAGGATGCCGTAAGGCTGGGAACATTCTGGCGGGTCAGGATGAGTGCGGTGGGACCATTCTTACGCTCCATAGCGCACATCCAGGCACCGGCTGCCTCTTCCTCATCAGCAGGGCGCACAACATCCAAATTCGGGATGACTCGCAGCCCTGTCACGGTTTCCACCGGCTGGTGCGTGGGGCCGTCCTCACCCACTGCCACGGAGTCATGCGTCAGCACGTAGGTGATAGGAAGCTCTGCCAAGGCCGCCACACGGATGGAGGCTCGCATGTAATCCACAAACACGCAGAATGTACCGGCAGACACGCGGAAAAGACCATCATAGGCTATACCGTTGCAAATGGCACCCATGGCGTGCTCTCGAATACCGAACCAGAAGTTGCGGCCGGCGTAGTTCCCGGCGGAGAAGTCGCCACCGTTCTTCAGGTAATTCTTGTTGGAGGAGAAAAGGTCCGCACTGGTGGAGAGGAAGCCGGGGCAGGCATCTGCAATGGCGTTCTCAGCAACGGCACCGGAGGCGCGGGTGGCCAACTTGGCCCCTTCTTCAAATGCCGGAATCAGACCGGAGGATACCTTCGGAGCCAAACCGTTGGCAGCCAAATCTATACCGCCGGCAAGCTCTGCCACTTTCTCCGGGTTGGCCAAGCACCAGGCATCATACACGGCTTTCCACTCTGCATACGCAGCCTCGCGCTCTGCCTTCACGCCGGCCATGTAGGAACGCACCTCGGCCGATACGTAGTAGCGCTCATCCGTGGGCAAGCCCCAGTTGGCATGAGCCTCTGCCCATACCTTAGCGCCACCCTCACCGTGTCCCTTGGTTGTACCCTCAAATCCGGGTACTCCTTTGGCAATGATGGTTTTGGCAATAATGAGCTTGGGACGGCCGTTCTTTTCCAAGCGGGCGGCGCGCAGTGCAGTGTGCACCTGCTGCAGGTCATTACCGTCAATGGTAGCGGCATCCCAGCCCTGGGCGGTGAATGCAGCGGCTACGTCATCCACCTGCGTTACCTCAATGGGTGCATCCAGCGTGATGCCGTTGGCATCGTAAATCAAAATCAGGTTATCCAGCTTCAGGCAGCCGGCAATAGCTGCCGCCTCGCGGGAAATGCCCTCCTGTATGCAGCCGTCACCGGCAAGACAGTATACATTCTGGTTGAAAATCTCATGCTCCGGCGTATTGAAGCGGGCGGCGGCGTGTTTGGCGGAAATGGCAAAGCCTACAGCATTGGCTATTCCCTGCCCCAGTGGCCCGGTGGTGCATTCCACTCCCGGACAGCAGCCGAACTCAGGGTGCCCGGGCGTTCGTGAACCCTTGGAACGGAATGCCTTTACATCGTCCATCGTTACATCATACCCACTCAGGTGCAACCATGCATACAAAAACATGGAACCATGACCTCCGGAAAGCACAAAGCGATCGCGGTTCAGCCAGCGTGGCTCCGCAGGGTTTATATTCAGCAGCTCTCCGTATAAAACTGCTCCGATTTCTGCACACCCAAGCGGTAAACCCATGTGGCCGGACGCTTTATCGAATATCGCATCAATGGCAAGTCCGCGTGCCTCATTGGCTGCTTTCTGTAAGATTTCCGTGTTCATGTACGCGTATTATACCGCTTTTTGCGCTTTTGTAAAGCTAAAAGCCTCTCCTGAAACGTACAATTTAGCTCCGCACCTCCTCAAACTTTCCCTGTCACCGTCTTCTTGCTTCACCAAATCCATATTATTCATATATTTATTCTTGACTTTTAACAAAAAAATCATTACCATCGCGTCACGCGCGTTCGCAATGGTAAAAAGCTGCGGGCAAGGCAAAAAAATAAAACAAGCACAACAGATATGAAGACACTGTTCACCATCATGGTAGTGGCTATGGGACTGATGACAAGCCCGATGGCATCCGCCGAACAAACGGAACACGGTATGCTGGCAGTTAAAGCATTCTCAGATTTAGAGAAATGCATGAGCGACCTGACGGCAACGCTTGCCTCCATCACCGACAAGGCAAGTGCTGATGCCAATGCTCTGAAACTGATGGAAAAAGGACAGGCACTGCAACAGCAACTGGCAGCCATGCAAGAGCTAAGCACCACCCTGACCCAAACGCCCAACGCGGATGATGAAGTTGCTTTTGAAAAATGCCGCAACAGCTTGCATGAAACCGGTATTGCCATGCAGCAGGAGTTCATGCGCTTAGCCATGGTCAACTTCTATGACTCCGAGGCTCTCCTGCAAGCCCTCCAAAGCCTCAATGTGGCAGAAAAAGCCCGGCCTGATAATGAATAATTGTTAATCAACCTAATACAAAAATCCCCGCTTCGCAGAATCAGTGAGGCGGGGATTTTTTATATCTGTTGAAAAACAGGTGCGCTATCAGTCAAGCTTCTGCTCCAATTTGGGAGCGTTGATGAGCTTCATGACATCCTCACCGGGCTCTTGCGCAGCAGGCTGTACCGGCAGTTTCTTGACATCCCACGGTTGGAAATCAGCCTCCGGCTTAATATCTCCACCGGTTGCAAGGGAGAAGTAGCCGAGCTTTGGATTCACGCGGCAGTTAATTTCCATATTGGGGTTGCCGTCCTTGGTAAAGCGGAACTCCGTTGCCGGGTGCCACTTCTTACCATCCCAACGCCAAGCAGGGCCGAACGTAGCGCGCCTCTCATGCTTCTTGGATTCCACATTGCGGTGAAAATCCTCCACAAAACCACAACCACCGCCCAAACCGCGGTTGAGTGCTTGGATGCGCCAACAGCTCAGCAGCTCCCACTGCTGCGTTTCAGGATCCCATATGTAACCGGCTATCTGGCGGAAATCCTCACCATCCGGACGCTCTATCACCAAGGTGCGGATAACATCTCCCTCCTTCCAATCAAACACGCGCATGGAATTACCGCCCGTACCCTCACCGCCGAAACGGCGAGTCACCACCAAACGGCCTTTCTGTATCAGCTTAGCGCGCTCCTCCTCCGGGGCGGCATGCGGATTATCTCCGCTGTCCTTTGCATCCCATATAGAGAAGATTGCTTTGCGAACGTAGCGGGTGCCATCCTCCGTTTTTTCGCAAAGCTCCTGCACACCAATGTAACCGCAGCCGAAATTATTGGCAGCAAAGTAAGTACCGGGAGCACTCTTTTCTACCACAAGCTCTTGGTAAGCAGCCGTGTGTTCCGGCAATGCGGGCAGGTAGCCCAAATGCACGGATGTGCATTGGCGGGCAGCCATATTCTCCGGTGCCCAATAGTCAGAATTGCGGTCGGCCATTGCCTGCGGTAACACCGCACTCGCAAGGGCAACCACTCCGGCCAGCATGTTTGTAATGGCTTTCATACGCGCGTATTCTACCTTATTATACCTCTTTTATCAAGTTTTTTCCTTTTCCTCCTTACATTTGAAAATTGCAAAAACAGTTGCGACATTCAGCTTACTTCCGTTAAGGCGATTTTCAGGAGTTGCAGAGGTTTAGACTCGGGATTTATGATTAATAGGATTTTCTACCACGGAACATGAGGCAGACGAGAGTGAACGCACACATAACGAGGGAACAGACCAAGGAAAGGGCGGGGGAGAGATCATCGCAAGAGGCGACGGGGATAAGCAAGAGCAAGCCTTCCGCGCCGGTATTCTGCAGCATCAGCATGGACATGGAAGCCAGCATGATGAGAGCCACAAACATAGCAGCACATACAACGGGACGGTTCACGCTGCTGCGCGCGCATATCAAGTCCGCCAGCAGCAAGCCGACCAGCAGGAAGTAAGTGCTATCAGCCATTCCGGCAGCACTTTGCAGCAAAGAATCAGAGTTACCGCTTACCGCACCGAATACGGAGACTGCACCGGCCGAGGCAGGCTCCAGCCAAAGGGAATCGACCCCCCAGCACAAGGCAGCCATGAGCACTAAGTACAGGGAGGCCTGCCCGATACCCGGCACCTGTAAATAGGCCGGCAGAACAGGCCAAGCGCGCCTGTTGTGAGCTTGGAGAGAATAGGTAGGCAGCACGGCATCACTCAGGCAGCAAAACGCAGCATAAGTGAACGCGAATGAGGCGAACTGATTTACCGCCTCCACCGCAGTGGGCATCAGGTAATACACCCCCGGCACGGACAACACCACCGCCGGCACAGCCAAGCGCACCGTACGAGAGCAGTTTTCCGCAGGTGAAGCATAGCAACGGCGCGCAAACTCCAGCAGCGTGCACATCATCAGCACGGCCTCCGCTAAGAGCACCCACCACATCATCGGTGGGGTTTTCCGCAATAAATAGCCCAGAGGGTCGTCCTCCAAAATGAACAGGAAAATATTATTCACCACCCAGCTGACCAAGTTAAAGAGCACCAGCACCAAAAATGCCACTTGGAAAAAGCGGTTGAGCTGCGCCAGGAAAATACCGACGGCACACATCAGCACGCCGATACCCACCATGATGCCGTAGAGCATCCACTCCTCAGCTACGGGTAGCTCCGGGTTCATCGCATGCCGCCACAGCACAAACAGACACCCCACCGCTGCTATGGCTAACAACTGGCTTACAGCGGAAAAACAAATGCTCCATACAATGCGCCGAGACCCCATCGGCGTCAGCATCATAAAGTTCGTGCCTTTCACCTTGGCATCTGCTGAAACGGCACCGGCTGCCCGATTCGGTACAATAAACCACATCACCGCAATGCCTATCAGAATCAGATACACCCCGGAATTATTGTCGGTGGTGGCAGTGGAGCCCAACATCACACACACAGCCACCAACAGAGCCAGCAGCAGGAAAATGAAATAACCACGGGAGCGCATACTGCGGCGCAAATCGCGCACCATGGCGGACGGCAAATAGTCTGACAAATACTTATTCATCGTTGATTATGTAAAATGTTAACAAAAGTTTCTTCCAGGTTACGGCGGTAGCGTGTTACCTCCAGCACCAAGTGCTCACGGCAAAGCTCTTGAATACTGCGAGCCACAGCCGCATTATCGGGGAGCAAGCAAACGGCACTGATGGAGTTATCCGGCATAATAACGGCGTTTTTCCAGCCTTTCTGAGCCTGCAACCAAGCATGCACGCCCTGCACACAGTCAGTCAACGGACGGATTGTGTAGGTAATGCCCTCCTGCTGTTGGAGAGCCTCCAGCTCCTCACGGGTACCACGGTGTATGATGCGGCCTTGGCTCATCAGGATGAGGGAATCACACATCTCTGCCAACTCGGAAAGAATGTGTGAGCTAATCAGCATGGTTTTTCCCTTCTCCCTCAAGCTGCGCACCAACTGTTTGAACTCCAAGCGTGCCTGCGGATCCAATCCCGCGGCTGGTTCATCCATCACCAAAAAATCCGGATTACCGATGAGCATGCGCGCCAACGATAATCGCTGCGTCTGCCCCTTGGATAATTTGTTGATGTAGCGATTCTTCAACTCGGTAATACCGCAGAACTCCAGCACGCGCGCCACTTCCTCCACGCGTTGCTGCCCTGTCAGCCCATACGCACGCGCAAAAAAATCCACATAATCCTGCACCGTCGTGCCATCCACGGGGTCAAAGCCATCCGGCATCCAGCCAATGCGGCTCTTCACCTTCTCCGGGTACTCTGTGGCGTCTATTCCATCATACTCCACCTCACCGCTATCCGGCAAATCCAGCGTGGTCAGTAAGCGCATGGTCGTCGTCTTTCCTGCTCCATTCGCACCGATAAAGCCTACCACCTGCCCACGCTCCAGCTCAAAACTTATCCCATCCACAGCCTTCACCTGCCCGAAGTGACGCACTAATCCTTTTACTTTTAATATGGGGTCTGACATATACTCTGCGCTCATTCTACTCCTTTAATACTACCAACTCAAGCAAAAATACCTTACGTGCCCCAAAGATTCATCACACGCGGATTTAAGGCAGCAAAACAGCGCCCCCTCTCGGAGGCGCCGAATTTAATTACTTCCGTCTTTAGAAAGAATAGCTTGCGCCTACGTTCAGGCTGTGGCTTGTTACATTCTGCATGAGCTCGAAGGAGTAGGAGGCGTTGAGGCTCCAGTCGTCGGAAAGACGATGGGCTGCGCCGACACTCAGGTTGATGCCCGCACGGCCGGGATTGGAGCCACGCAGACGCATGCCGCCAAGGTCGGCGGTGGGGTTATTGCGCACCATGTCGCCCACAAAGCTCAACTCACCGAATACCAGCGTGCTGTCGCTGCACTTGTGGGAAGCACCGATGCCGAGTTCACCACGCAGATTCTGCACGGAGCCGGTCTTGAGGCCGTTGCTC
>JAFQDN010000046.1 GCA_017415995.1 Akkermansia sp.
CCGCCGACATGCCGCATGGCGGGTGTCTACGTGCACCGTCAGCGGGAAGTAAGCCAGTCCTTACCGCTGATGGTAACGTAGCCGCAAGGATACGGAACAGCAGCTAACCATGGCTGGTGGAAAATGCAACTCATGAACTATCGAATCATGATAGAGCTGATAATGCTCATTTTACAGGTAATACTGTTTGTGATGAACTTCATCCGATGAGCATGTAAGGCTCCGCACGGTGGGCTGCCACCTACCGTGCGCTTTCCTTTCAAAAAGGGGGTGTTAAAAATAGAAAAGGGTTGACAAATTCCTTTTGTATGGTATGATGACCTCATCAGAAACGATAGTTCTGATGTTACATTTTCCAAAGACCTCCCGAGTGGCAGCTCTGGGAGGTCTTCTTTTTTCACATGCGGGTGAATTTGTTGATAAGGAGGCCCAGCTGGGATTCGGGGGTGCCTTCAGGGATAACAAGCGTCTTGTTGCCACGCTTTACCAGCTCCACCTTGGGTGCCTGTCCGATGTGGTGGTGGATGAGAGTGCAGAGGTTGCGCATGGCGGCGGCCATGTAGGCGAGCGGGTGCTCGTTGTCGGTGCGGGTAATCCACCCATTATCCTGCCAGCGAGCAATCATTTCGCTGGCCTTGAACTTGCCATCCAGAGAGGACTCGTCAAAGAGCCAGTTCACTACCGGCTCGGAATCTCCGGACACAGCAAAAGCCGGACGCTCGGAGAACGGAATCCCCAAGGCCGTCAGACAGGCTGCCAGCATCAGGGACTCCAGTTCTCCATCGCGGGAGCGGATGAAGTTCAGGGCGTCAGATGTAGATTTCTTCTGCATCAGAAGTCGTATATGGTGGAAGAAACTTCGAAGGAAGCGAGGTCTTCATTCTTAAGCCCGATTTTGATACCGGTCACCACATTGGTGCCGGTCGAGACTGTAGATAGCCCGTGGTCCGGTGCTGCATTCGCAAGCACGAGAGTCTGAGCCACCTTGATATCCGTGGGATTATCGCGGGGAATGTAGCCCTTCATGGAGACATCGGTCTGGTCATCGTAGAAGATGATGCCGACCTTCTTACCGCGATAGTCACGCTGTACTTTTGAATCCGGCTTGTAGTCGATATCCTGAGACTCCAGCAAGATGCCTTGCTGGTCCTCATCGAAACCGAAAACGCCGACAGTGCCTATGATAGTTGCCATATTAGTGTGGGGGTGTCAAAATTGGAGTACCACCCGGAAGGTGGCGGATTGGATAAAATTATTGTCGAGCGTCTGGGGCTCCTCGATGGTGCGCAGGCTGATGGAATAGAGCTGGAAATCAGCGGCGGAATCATCGAGTTGCTGCCGGGTTTTCCGGGCTTGCAGCGTGCGGCATATCACAGAAAACATCTCCCGGCTGGTGAGGTCGCTCACATCTTCGCCGGAGGTATGCAGCTCCACGGCAAGATTGCATTCCCAAGTGTGATTCCCGGGAATACGCTCCGCCTCAGCCGTACAGGTCAGCAGCACATAGGGGAGCACCAGCTCGCCATTGGTGACAGGTGTATGAACAAAAATCCCTTGCAGGGCTTCCGGCAGAAAGGCCCGCAGGGATTCCGTGAATGAGTGGGGAGAAATCATACTGAGCGGATGAGTTTGCGCTTCATGGCCCGGAGCGTGCCATCCATGCCCCGGTTCACAGTCTGGAGAACATAGTTGCTACGGATGCGCAGCAGCTCCTCACCATAGGGCACCGAGTTGGTGACGGTAATCGTCACGCGGTCGCCGCTTTTGCGTATGATGCAGGAACCTTCGCCGGAGTGGCGGCGTACCCATGCGGGGATTTTAGCGTTCAACTGTTCAGCAGCCGCCTTCCATCCGGCGGCCTCGCGTCCGAGTTGTTTTTTCTTAGCAGCCAGCAGTTTTTTCATTTCAGCCTTACTGACCCAGGCACCACGTACAAATCGCTTCTTTTCATAGTTGGCCATCAGCTTGGCCGTCCACTCTGCCTTGGCCTGTGAAGGAGACTGCCTCAGTATCATGGGCGGCGTGTTACCCACGGCGGCCTTGGTGAAGCGTGAGGCTACAGCGCGGGTGGCCTCATCGAGCCCCTTCTGGGAAAGGATTGCGAACTTGGCTATCTTGCGCTGCAATTCTGTATCGTTGATGGTGACTTGTACACTCATGGCTGTAGGAGGTCAAGGGAGACAATCGGGAGCCCGGGGCGGCGGCTGATGTTCTCCACGCGGTAGGTCAGCCCATCCACCTGAACCGTGCTCCCGGGGTTGATGTCCGCCGGAAGTTCGGAAGCCAGACAGCGGGCCTCCAGAGAAAGCTCCCCGGAGAATCCGCCCGGCTCCAGAGTATGACCGCGCCCGGCTTGCGAAAGCAGGACGCGGACCTGCACCCCGTGCGCGGTGAGGAATTGGGGGACTTCCTCCCAGATTGAGAGAAAGTCCCCCGTCATTTCGCGGGTTAAGCTCATGCGGAGACGATGCGCTGAAGGCCAGCCGGGCGTACCACCTTGAACCCGTAGAGAGCTTCCAGAGTGATATACACCTTGTTGCTCTTGGTGTCCGTATAGCGGAGGTAGCCGAAGGTCAAACCGGTCACGGGGTCCGTCACGGCTCCGGCCTCGTCATAGTTGGCAATCGGAGTCAGGTAGCGCATGGCGATTGCCAGAGAGGACGGGTGAGCCGCGAAGCCGACCAGATTCTCGCCGTTGTCAGGCACGCAGCCGGTCTCGTACACATTGAAGCCAGCAATGCGGTTCACCTTGGCCTCGACTACACCCTGCTGGGCCAGCGGAGAGATAAAGGACTTGGCCACGATGTCATCGGCAAGCAGAGAGGAGAAGTAGCTATTATCCAGTACCAGAGCGCGGGAATCCTGCGGCATCTTGGCAGCGGCGCAGGCCTCACGAATCTTGATAATGGTCTTGTAGCCGAAATCCTCTGCAGCGATGGCGGGAATGGCGGGTGTACCGAAGTTGGCTGCCGTGATAGAGGTGAAGATGTCGCTCATCACGTCAATGGCGAGCTGCTGGGCAGCAGTCATCACCAGCTTCTCCAGTAGAGGGATGGAGGTGGTGGCGGCTTCCTTGGCAGTGAGATGGACAGTCTTGTACTTGTGGCGGTCGAGCGTCACAGCAACAGAGCTTGCCTCGGAATCGGCGTTGGCCGTGTAGTCCCCGGCGTAGTCGCTGGAAGCGGAAGGCGCACCGATGACAGGCACCTTCACGGTGTCGAGCTTGTCGGCAGCGTCCGGCGAAAAGTTCGTGCTGAATGCGGACAGAGGAAGCAGAGTCTCCATCCACGGGAGAAGCGCATTCTGAGAGATGCGCACGTCCTTGAGGTCAGTGATAGTATTAGCCATATCTGAAATAAAGCGGGTTAGATGTTGGAATAAAGCTCTGCACGCTCAGCATCCGAAAGCGAGCGGAGGAATTGAGTCTGGCCCTGCGGGGTCGTGATTGCCTTGAAGCGTTCGGCCACGGGAAGCGCGGCGGCATCGCCCTTGGGGGTAACGCTTGCGGCATTGCCTGCCTTGGTCCCGTAAAACTCAGCGGCGCGTTCCTCAGCCGTGCGGGCTTCGGCCTGCAGCTGGGAGATCTGTGCACGAGCCTCTCGGAGTTCCACCTCCTGAGCGGCCAGCTTTTCCTTGGCCGTGGTGAGGTTGTCCGTCAGCTCCGCGTTGACTGTTTCAGCGGTGGCAAGGTCATTTTTTGCTGTATCGAGCGCGGTCTGAACTTCGGCAAGCTGTGCCGTGAGCTCGGAGACCTTCGCCGTAGCGGCGTCCAGTTGTTCGTCAATAGTGGTCATATATGGTGATGGTGTTGTCAAAATGAGCCCTTACAGTGGCGGGCTCGGAGTTTGTTCTGCACGGCCTCCAGCGTGGAGATGGTCGCATCCACGAGTCCGAGCGTGAGGGCCTGAGCTCCCGGGAAGGTCTGGCCCTCCATGTGTTCCGGGGCGATATTGCGGCGGCGGGTGACTGCTGCCTTGAACTCGGCCCATGTGTCATTGACCTGCTGCTGCAGGAGGGCTCGCTGCTCATCTGTGAGGCTGGTACCGGTGAGGCCGGTTCCCTTGTACTTGCCTGCGGTGATAACCTCCTTGCGGAGTCCGAGCTTGGCATAGGCCTCGCTGCAATCCAGCAAGGGAAGCAGAACGCCGATACTCCCCACCCTAGCGGACGGGGCTGCATAGATGCCGTCACACTGGGAGGCAACCCAGTAGGCTGCGGAGCATGCTTGCCCGGAGGTGAAGGCGTAGACATATTTCTTCTTGCTGAGCTCGCGGACGGCTTCGGCTAATTCGGGCGTCCCGTTGACCGTGCCGCCGGGGGAATCCACATCCAGCAGTACAACAAGTACAGCCGGGTCTTCTTGGAGCGTTTTGAGTACCTTTGCGGCCTTTTGCGCCTCGGTGTGCTCGATGCCGAACATGTTCAGCACGGCCCGGGTGGCTTCCGGGAGTCTGCGGAAGATGGGGCCGTGGATGGGGACTGTGGCAAGGCCTCCGTCTATTGTGAAGGCGGGAGCTTCCGGAACCGGCTTCCCGGTGGGAGGCGTGGCCGGAGCCGGGAGGGCGGCGAGTTGCAGATAGCTTTCGGTTTCCATGAGCCAGAGGCGTTCCGTAGTAAAGAGATTGTTCATGTTGACGTGACAGGTGGGTTGATGGTTTCTTGTTTGAAGCTGGCAAAAAGGAGTTGCGGCGGGAGCCCGTACCGCTGAGCGGTTTCTTCGATGAGCTTCATCTCCTGCGCTCGCTTTTCTACCTCCTCGTGGATATCCATGCCCAGCTCAGCAAAGTGGTCGGAGAGGGTCTTGAGTCCGGCCTCCACATCGGAGCGGTTCTGCTGAGCTTCGCGCCCGGCATCCACTGTGACACGGCGGGGCGTGGTGAAGTTGACCTCGGTCCAGTTCTCCACGGCTTCGAGCTTGCCCGTGGTAATGGCATGGCCGATGACCCAGAGCCAGAGCGGGCGCAGCATCCTGTCGATGAGTAAGGTCTGCCGGTAGGAGAATCGGCGGTCTGCCTTGGCCACTGTGAGGCGAACGCCCGCGCTGGCCAGCTTGGAGGAATCGGAGGCAAACTCGAAGGGCAGCATGCCCAGCGCGGAGTCGCGGCGCAGGTGCTCAAGAAAGCCCGTGAAGGTAGGACTCGGGCGGGAACTCTCAAAGGGTTTCAAATCCTCGCCGGGCTGGATTTTGACGAGCTTGCCACCCAGTATGCGCTGGAGCCATCCGGTGTCCGAGCTTTCCGCTTCCGGTGCGCCTCCCAGCTGGAAGTCTCCATCGTCTGCCGTATCGCGGGCGGTGGTCAGAATACGAGTGATGTCCGCATGGTCCTTCACGGCGTGCTTTTCGAGGGCCAGCAGCTCCATCTCATCGAGGATGTGATTGATAGAGTGCTGGAGGCTCGGGCAGCCGCGTACCTGTGAGGGCGCATCCGGGTCGTACACGTGCAGGATGTGCGCGGCGGCGATGTCCGCATGCGAGCCGTCATCCCGGAGCAAGCGGTAGGCCATCGGCACCCCGTCCGGGCTGAGTTTCACGCCATCGACAAATCCCTCCGAATCTGAGTAGTCTCCGATGCGGTGGCTCTCGATGAGTTGAATCCGGGGAGAATCTCCCTGCATGACTTTGTGGATGAAGATTTCGCCATCCGTATCAACGGCCTTGCATACAAGATGCTCGCACTGGGTGAGATTGAAGCGGCCTGTCAGGTCGGCGTGGCGGCTCCATCGGTTGAAATAGGCTTCCGCCTTGCGGTTCCATGCTCTGTCCGAGCTTTCCGCTTGCGGTTTGAGGCCATCTCCCACGGCATACAGGGCCATGCTGCCCACAATCTCGCGGATAAAGCCGGAGTTGCGCACCAGATAACGGGAACGGCGGACCAGCTCGGAGCGTACGCCCGGTGTCAGGTCGAGCGTGGCGTCACGCGGTGCGCTGCCGGGAACCTGAGCCCGGCGTGGTGAGCGGTTGGCGTTCTCGTAGGTGGAATTGACTCCGAAGAAGAGACGCGCGGCGAATCGTTGAAAAGCATTCATAGGGGGAGGCGGTGCGGTACATAACTGCCCGGAGCTGCGGGCCTTTTGGCGTAGGTGGCAGGGTCGAGCTTGCGGAGTGCATAGGCGCATTCTTCCAAGACCTCAGCCACCGGCATCACTTGTTGCTTGGTGACGGAGGTTCCCCCGCCATCACTCCAGGACATGATGGTTTTTCCTTCCAGCAACAGAGCTTTGGCCTTGGCTTGTATGGCCAAGACTTCTTCCGTGCTAAAGCCGACAATGAATAGTCCTTTTGCCATTATGCTTCGAAGGCGGCACGGGCCTTCGCTACCGTGTCGAATAGGTTGAGCTGGATGTGGGGTTCGTCTACCAGATTGACCCATGTTCCGCCCCAAGTGAGGCCGGGCATGGTGCTGGCTATGGCTCCGAGGGTCTTGTAGTGAGGGCTCTCCCCCAGATACTCCTTGCCACGGAACAGGCCGAAGTCAAAGGCAAGCCCGAAGTTGTGCCAGCTCTGGCCACCGCGTGCATTGGTGACTTTCGGTCGCTTGCGGAAGAGTTTATCCTGTTCCTTGTAGCTCCGGGTGCCATCAATGAGCTTCACGGTGATACCAAGTTCCGCCGCACGTACTGTGGCGGCTCGCATCCACTTGCGAGCGGCTGCCTGTGCGCCGGGCATGAGGGTGAGTATCACCTTCTCGGTGCGGTCATCGAAGGTGCCATAGGTTTCGGCGGCTTCGCGGGAGGCTGTCAGCCATGCGTCCTCAGCCTTGCGGGTGAGCTTGCCGGAGATGCCGTCAATCTTGCCCGTGTAGTACCCGGCTAGGCGAAGCATGCGCTGCCAGAATATGGTGTCCTGCTGGATATCACTGATGGTCATTGCCGCTCTCCTTTCCGGTGGCGGTTGCCTCAGTGCTGCCGGGGCTGTCCTTGGTCAATACGCCGATGAGACCGGCGATTGCCATCCCGGCGGCGATTATCTGCTCCGCAAGTACGGTCTCAATCGTGGCCCCGCAAGCGGTCGCAAGTGCTATCAGCCCCAGCCATGTGGAGCGTTCCTTCAGTCGAGAAAAAATGTACGTGAACATACCCTCATGGGCATGTCAAAAAGACTAAGAGACTTGACTTGTTTCTTCTTCCTTCTTCTGGTAGAATCTCCCCGCTCTTCCGCTATCAGTTCCGGCTGATAGGTGTCTACGGCACTTCTCAGCGGAGAGTAAACCGGTCCTGTCCGCTGTGGGTATCGTAGCCGCAAGGGTACGGAACAGCAGACGAATCTGACTGGAGGAGATTGAAATCATGAACGCTCGTATCATGATAGAGCTGATAATGCTCATTCTGCAGGTTATCCTGTTTGTGATGAACTTCATCCGATGAGCATGTAGGCTCCGTCAGGTGGGTGGGCCGCCCACCTGACGCTCTCCTCTACTTTTTACTGTCTTTGATGTTTTCGGGGATTGACAAAAAGCTCTAATACGCTATAATAGCGGCATCAGGAAACGAGCAACCTGATAACAATCTCCTGAAACACCTCCGGCGGCCCCCAGAGGTGTTTCTTTTTACCCTCAAAATACATTGATGACCTCGATTCCGTTTTCCTGCAGGAGTCTGCCGGTAATTCCTTTGCAATCGCAGGAGGGCGAATACTTAGCCAATATGGCTTTGCGGATGCCGTGCTTCTGACATATTTCGAGCGTTTTCTGAGCTCCGAGCATGAATTCTTCGGTGCGTTCTGTCCCGGTGACATGACGGCGTTCCGCCTTATCTTCGCAGGTCTCGAACACGCGCCCGCCCCTCCGCTTGACAGGAGTCCGGGGACAAGAAAGCCCGCCCAGAAGTTCCGGGCAGGCCATGATAAAGGGGCTATCGCCTATCAGCTTTCGGGCTGCTGATGAGTTGTGGATTCGTCCATGCCATCGACAGCGTTCTCCGAGGAGGCAGGCACTGACGAGGACGAGTCCTCCAGCTTCTTGCGATTGCGGTCCCATAACAGCTTCACTCCTTCCTTTTCCCAGTATTTGTATTTTTCATCGTATGACTTAACCCCATAAGTCTTAATGCGGATGCTTCCCATGATACGCTTCATTTCCTCAAAAAGCAAGGGGTAATTTAATCGCAGCGCGTCATATTGCTCACGGCATTGGAAGGGACAACACCAGCATGCTGTACGCTTGAATCCGGCGGCGTAGCCGGGCCACTCCGGGATGGTGGCTTCCAGCTGCTCCTTGGTCATGGAGAATGCCGGATTGTAGATTATCATATTGGGCTTGGATTTGATGGCCTGCATCTCAGCCGTGCCGGAGCGGCTTGTCTTCTGCTTGGGCTGGCCTCCGCGTACCAGAATATAATCCTCGGAGCCTACCACGGATTCGATGTATTTATCCATCGGCTCATTGATGAGCTTCTCCACACAGTCCATGTACAGGCTGTCCGGGCTCTTGCCCTTCTCGAAATACTCGGTCAGGTAGGTCTTGGAGGGGTGGACGGTGGTCAGCTTGGCCCCCAGCATCTTGCATACGCGCTTGATGTGCATGATGAGGTCGGGGAACTCGCAGGTGTTCTCGATGTAGATGACCTCGCAATGTTTCCCGGTGGCGGCAAAGGCCTCCCATGTTGCTATCAGGGCTCGGGTGGAATCGCGACCGCCGGAGAAGGCCCAGAATACATACTTGGCCTTGTCCATGCGCTCGGTGAGTTCGAGCTTCTGCATCTTCACTTTTTCGGCTTCCGCTTCCTCGTCTATCACTTCCGGCTCGGATAGCAGGTCCTCCAGACTCACGCCGGAGAAGCCGGTGAGCTCCAGATCTATCTGTCCTTCCAGCTCGCTGAGCAAGGCACGCAGCTCCTTGTCGTCCGATACGGCGAGCTCTGCAATGCGGTTGTCGGCAATCATGTCGGCCCATTCGGCGGCCTCGGTCTCGTAGTCCTGGTAGTCTACGGGTACGCTTTCCACCCCCAGCAGCCGGGCGGCGGCAAGGCGGCAGTGGCCTTTCACGATGAAGCCGGAGCGGTTGCTGACCACGATGGGATTGCGCCAGCCCTGTGAGTTGATGATTTTGGCGAGCAGCGATATCTGCTTGTCGGAATGCTTGTTGGGGTTGCGCGGGTTCTCGACCATGGCCTCAATGTCGACCATCCGGGAGTGGGCGCAGTAAACTTGAATGTCCATACCCTTGCGGGCTTGTCAAAAAAGGCCCCCAACGAGCCCGGCAAGGGTAGGACGCCCCCTCGCCGGGAAAACGGCAGCACCCCGGAGCCCGTCCTACCCCGCAAGGTGGCTTTTTGTTCGTTGGCCTTCCGGCGACCCGGGCAGTTGGCCTCCAATGAAGTATTCTCCTCGAAGAGGAGATTTCTTCATTGAGAACCGCGCTCATGCGTAGGTGCGATTCGTGCGCGAATAATCAACACCCCCCGAAGGGGGCGTGTTGAGGATGGAGGCCGGTTAATGCCGGTTTTAGCTTTTCGCTTTCCTCCCTACCGGTTGAGCCTTTGGTGCCAATGAAGCTTTCTCCTCGAAGAGGAGAGTGCTTCATTGAGTTCCACGTACATGAGTGGGCGCGAATTCGCGCACGGAAAATCAACACCCCCCGAAGGGGAGTGTTGAAGGTAGCAAGCGGCTAGCGATGGGCCTAGCGATGGGATGAAGCGGCGGCCCCTCCATGCGTACGCGAGAGCCCCGGCGGATTGCGGGGAAACCGGGGCCCCGGAAGGGCCGCGTCAGCAAAAAGGCCCCCAACGAGCCCAAGAAGGTGTGGAAGGGTCGTTTTACCCTCAACGGCTGCACCCTGGGTGGCTTCCTAGTCCGCAAGGTGTCTTTTTGTTCAACAAGCCTCCTTCAGAGGTGTTCGGGAAAAGTCGCTTAGCCGTGACGATTTTGTAGATTTGTCGTCCTTCACAATAATAGCCTTTTTGTGACTGTGATTTTTAGCAACTCCGAAGGACACATGTGACAATACAGGGGGAAGTCAAATCTGAAACAGACAAAAAAATCTCGACATCATGCAATTCTCTTGCTATATTCTACGAATGAATACAAATCTAGGTATAGAAGCAAGGATAGATAATCAAATGCCTTTTATTCTATTTGTTGTTATATCTTTTGCTTTTTTTGTTTTTAGTGTATGGTATTTTTACTTGGGGTTGTGCGGACATCCTTCCGGCTTATTCGCATTTTCCGTCGCCTTTTTTATTTCTGCTGTTACATTCTCGTTGAGTATCGCATCTAGGAAATCCATCTGTATTATCATGGTTGTCGATTCTAATATAATCGTTTATCGTCATTTAATATGGAAAATATATATCAGATTTAGTTATAGCTTAAAAGACAACCCTCTAGTGTATTTTTGTCGACCAACGGTAAAAGTAAACGCAGGTGATTATCTGAAAAATAATGGAGGTCATATATGCATCAAAAACAATAATAACGCCCCATCAAAAATATACACAAATCTAAGAAGTTACGATGAATGCCAAAGAGTTCTTTCGTACATACAAAAAGCATGTAGTATAAAATGAGCCCAAGAAGGTGAGGAAGGACTTTCGGAGGGAAAACGGCTCCACCCAGGGAGGCTTCCTACCCCGCAAGGTGGCTTTTTGTTCGTTTTATGCTTCGGACTCGGAGCCATCACCGGGGGCGGCGGTACTTTCGGCACCCACCAGCTTGAGCATGGCCGCGACTGCCACCTGCATGGCCTCGCAGTCAAAATAGTGGTTCGCCCGGTTCTGAATCTGCTTCCAAATCCACTTGCCGCGCTCATACACTCGCCGCTCGGAGTCGAGCATGTCGAGATAATCCTGTGGCGCGTCTTTGGGTACCTCCCAAGTGGCACCTTCGGCATTCTTGCGGAGGCGGGCCAGACAGTCTTTGATATTGAGGTTGCTCCAGTAGAACATGGTGGCATAGCGGTCGCGGCCCACGCTCACCTTGCGCTTGGTCGAGTAGTAGCGCATGACGGTCTGCCCGGAGCGGGTGCGGTGCGGGAAAGTACCCCGGCGGTCGCCCATGAGGCCGAACCATCCATGTTCGGCGCACTTGGCATACACATCCGCCGTGGAGTAGCCACAGTCCAGAAAGACTAGGCTCGAATTGACTCCCTGCGAGAGCTGCAAGCCTTCCAGAGCCTCCCAAGAAAAGACCTTTTCGCAGTGTAGCAGACGGGATGCCCCGTTGGCTGCCCATGAGCGCACGACCGCATAGAAATGGCCCTTTTGCACGTCCACGGTCATCACGCGCACCGGGATGCCGCCGATATCCGCTTCCTCCTGCCAGCTTTCTCCCAGCAGGTAGTCACTGAGGCTCTGGTCAATGGTGTAGTCCTCCTTGTACTCGTTCCATGCCTGTGCCAGTCGCTTCTGGTAGAACTGCTGCAACAGACTGTTGTCTCCCTTGCGGGAGGCCTCCTTGGCGCGTAGGTACATCTCTGCAAGCGAGCCCCAGCTCATGGTGGCAAGCGCGTTCCAGTGGAAGCCTACATTCTCCCGGGCGGCGCGGGGATTGAGCGGCACGAAGCAGGCATCCGCATTCAGGCGGCGGCGGGTTTCGTCATGGTCCTCGAACTCGTGGCCGCATTCCCGGCAGACAAGGCGCACGGAATCGCGCACCTTGCCGAAATCATACTCCCCGGAATCGTCCCGGCAATCCTTGGCCCATCGTACCTGTTGCCATGTGAAGGGCTGCCGGGTGCTGCAATGCGGGCAGCGGTATTGCCACTCCCTCATGTCGGTGGTGGCGTGCTTCCGGTGGGTGTCGTCATTTTCGAATCCGCCCTGTGAGCAGAAGATACACTTACCCAGCCAGCCGAAGGCGGTCACGCGAGCCTCCGCTTCTGCCATGTGCCCCTGTGGCCATCTCCAAGTCTCGTCCCCGATAAGCCAGCGGATGGAACGTCTTTGCAGGTTGCTGAGGTTATGGGCACCGGCTACCCAGAGGGTCATGCCGTTGTTGAAGTAGATAGTGGTGTTGCGCTTCTTGTTGGGGTTGGCCGGGTAGAGATTTTTCACCGGTTCGCACTCATCGAAGAGCTTTTGCAGGCGGCTTTCGCTCTGGTCCTTGGCGTCATCGTCCGTCTGGTCCAGCCAGAGGGTAGGCCCGGGCAAGTTGGCAATGATGTAGCACAGTGCCACCTCCGGCGCGGTGGTCTTGGAGCTCTGCACGGATGCCACGATGCTGACCAGCCGGACATGTGGGTCGACAATCGCGTCCATGACATCCTGAATCATCCGGGAGTTGGCTATACGGAAGCGGCCCGGCATGGGGCTGTACGGAATGGAGCGGATATGCTCTTCGGCCCACTGCCAGACGGGCTGACGGTCAGGCGGTCTCCATGCCTCCTGCCAGATGTTGAGAAGTTGCTCGTTGACGGACATATTCGATGATGTGGCGCAGGGTTTCAGGCTTTATCTGTGGCTCGGTCAGGCGCAGGACTGCCCATCCATCCAGCGCGGCGGTAAGGTATTTTTCGGCATCCGCCATGAATCCTTTGGGGGTGAGGTGGCGGCCCCGGTTCCAGACACCGCCCTCTATCTCGATGAGGGTCATGCTTGCCGGGTGCGCAAAATCAGCCCGCCATCGGCGCGGCGGGTGGAAGCGGTACTCCGGCAGCAGCTCCGGGCCATCGAGCAGGTTCCAGAGCTCGGAAAAGCGGCTTTCGAGGGTGGAGCTCATGAGGTCAATCCGGATTTGCTCGTATGCAGCAGGCGGCACACTTCATCTATCGCTTTGCTGTTCTCCTCCCGGATGCCTTGGGCATCCAGCCCGCTGAGGATGGGCGGCAGCTCGTTCTCGAACTTGGCACGCAGCAGCGCAATGGCTTTGCCTACCAGCGTATGCCAGCCCTTCCGCACGTCTTCGAGGAGGATGTATTCTCCCTTCTTCACGGCCACCTTGAGCTCGCGCTCCTCCACTTCGGCAAGGAGCTTGCGGGCCTTGAGAGCCTCCGTCTCAGCTCCGCCGCCATCCACGTGGCCCTTGAGCTCGTTAGCCTGTACAAAATCTCGCCAAGCGGACACATTATGGCTCCCGTTGGGATTGGGCTCCGGGGCTCCCTTCATCTTGCGCCAGTTGCTCAGCGTGCGCCGGGTGACTCCCAGAGCGGATGCCAGCTCGACAATGGTCTTGGCTTCGGTCAATGTGGCGGAGCTTCCGGCAGCGCGGGCCTGTACACGGGCTCGCTCGGTAGAGGTGAGAGTCTTACCGTCTCGCACCTTGCGGACGATGTTGGTGAAATCGGCCTCCAGAATCTTCTCCGCCGCTTCCTGTGTGATACCTGCCATATTACCCTCAGCCGCTTGTCAAAACGGCTGAGGGCGGCGGGCGCGTCAGTATTCTGACGGCAGCAGGATGGTGGTGTAGTCGCGTTGGCCGCTCACATCGGAGACGGCCTCAGTTATGATGTAGACCCGGCGGCCATGGCTGCACTGGTAGCAGCTCAATATCCGGTCGCCGGAGGTCAGAGCGGCATCGTTCATTTTCTTATCCGACTGGCACAGATCTCCCCAGTCATGGCTGATATGGCGAAGCAGTAGCTCGGTGATTTCGTGGAGGTTAAAGGCCGCCATGATGCCCGGAGTGCAGACCAGCTGCCCAAGGTTGAAGTGAGGTTTTGCTTTCATGTGGCCGGGAAAAATAGCATGGCCGGACAGAGCGGAGCAAGATTGCCCATGCGTCATGTTGCTGCAAGTCTCTGGAACGCAAAGACCGGGAAAAACGGCGGAGCGTTTCTCCCGGTCTACCCGCCAACTCAGCGGGTTGTATTGCGCGGTTCCGACATTGAAGGAAAAAGCCTTATGTGTCAATTCTTTAGGTGTGCTTGCTCTCAAAAAAGTGGGAACCGCTAAAAAGCTCGCGTGCTCGAATCATAAAAAGAAGGCAGGCACAAGAAGAGCGCGGCCTCTCTTAAGGAGACTTCCTACTACCTAGTATACTATGTATCAGAGTATAAGAGAGACTCCCTCTCGCTGCAACTCTAACACAGATGCTGGGTTCTGACGGCTTTTGTACGATGTCCTCCATACCTTTAGGCGGTTGTCAAAATGCGTTGGCGGTGGCGGTGAGCTGGCCTGCATACTCGACAATGGGCTGGAGTCGGGAGAGCAATTCGGCTCGATGTTCCTTCGGTAAGCTGGTGGCCGGGTGCTGAGATGCCCAGAAGGTGAAGCGCGACAGTTCCAGCGCACAGGGGATGGCCTTGTCTGCCTCCTCCTGGGTCGGTAGCGGTAACAGGCCGAAAGGTCGGTCAGCGTTCGGGGCCACGGATTCCTCCGGGGCGGCGGTGCGCTCCTTCTCCTGCACGATTTGGCGCAGGTGGTTGCGCAGTTCGGTGCAGGAATACCCCTCACTCTCGGCCAGTGCCAGAAAGTTCTCGCGTTCGTCAGCGGTGCTCTGAATGCAGGCGGCCTCTTGGTGGTGCGAGAAGGACAGGCGTTCATGGCGGCGTTCCGGCGGGAAGGCGCGGCAAGTGGCAACGATGTTGCGCAGCGTGCCATTGCTCAGGCCCGTGGCAGCCATGGCTTCGGCATACTTGCTCTGCACCTGCGGCACGCCCCATCGGCGTTCACAGAGCAGCAGCGTGTCTCCCAGCAGCCAGTTGCTCGCTTTCGCAAAGCGGATGACCGAGCGGAAGATGGCATTGAACTCCTCCGGCTGCATGGTGGCCACATCAGCTACAATGAGGCCCTGCGGGGTGAAATTGACGCCGACCACGTTCGGGAGCTCCTGCCGCCCCTCCGTCATGTCGACATGGCAAGGGGTGGCGGCATAGCTCTGCGGGTCGAAAAGTTCAAGCTGTTGGGGAATGGTCTCCATATTCACAGGTCGATGTCAAAACGGACAGCTTGCGGCGATTGTTCTGCCGATACTTGCTCCGGGATGATGCCTTCTTCTGGTTGCCCATCGGCGGCAGACCGAGCTGCTCCTGCAAGGTGCGCACATGGTAGTTGAAGCTCTGCCTGCTCATCCGGTGCCGCTTGGCATGTTCCTCGCAGGTGCCGTAGCCGCAAAGGTACTGCAAGCATGACCAAGTGAGCTCAGGATGTCCGGAGGCACACAGGAAGTCATGCACGACCTGCCGGGCCTCGTTGCTGCCTTTGCCGTCCAGCATGATGTCCATGAGGCTCAGGGGGGCATCCGCTTCGTCCTCGCGCAAGCCTTCCACCTCCGGCTCCACGGTAGGCATCTGCTTTTCGGTGAGCTCCTCCAGACTGAGCCCCATCTGCTGGCCTTCCAGTCGCGGCTGAAGCAATCCGGCAGCTTCCGCCCGTGCTCGTTCCTCCGGACTCATGGCCGCCATCCATGCTTGGGCAGCGGGGCCACTGAAGGCATCCCGGTAGGCTTGCATGCGGCGGATTTCGGCGGCGGCGTACTCATCGTGACGGCTCATCGGGCGGGCCTCCTTTCCCCCTTTTTTACGCTTTGACTTACTACACCCTCTCCTATATTATTATATATACTATTTTTTTTATTTACTTTTTCCCTTTTTACTCTTTTTACCCCTCTTATATATAATTTTTCATAAAAAGGTGTAAAAGTGTAATAGAAGAAGAGAAAGGAGTTGATAGTGAGGAAGAAAGAGTGCTTACTCCTATCCCGACCCCCTAGGAGTAAAAGGGAGTAAGGAGAAAGCCCGAAAAGTGATTTTCGAGCGAATGCTGTATTTCGTGACCCGGAGGGGGTGCTTCCCCCTCCTTTACACGTAGTCCACAGGGTGGCCGGGTTTGACAGGTGAGTGTCGTATTCAGAATGGGCAGTTTTCATCGTTTGCAGTACCTTGGCGGTGGGTTTGAAAGTCCTCTCGTGAGATGGTCCAGTAACGCTTCTTGCCATCTGATTTGTGCTTCAGCGGATAGCCTTCGCGGGCGGCAATCTGCCCCAGACGCATGCCTATGGATTTGGATGTGACCAGTCCTATGAGCAAGGGGCGGATGGCATCATTGAGCATCATGTGGGAGAAAATCTCGCTCGCAGTACCCCTCAGCTCGTGCACTCCTGTCTCCATGAAGTAGCAGCTCAGGAAGGTATCGAACACCTCCGAGAATGTGCCGCCTGTACCATTGGATTCAGCCTCCGCATAGAGCTCAGGATGCAGGAATCCGGCCACGCCGAAGCGGGTTCCACCTCTGCATTCGAGCGGAGTCTCGTACTCTGCAAGGAATCCGGCAAAAGCGGGTAGTTCCGCCGCTGCCTTCATCTCTGCCAGCGGGTCCTCCAGCTTGGCATCGGTGGAGCGGAAGAACATCAGCTTGTCGGCGTTGTTGATGTCGATAGCGGGCAGGATTTTCAAGCTCTCCGGGTCGGTGTTACAGGTAACGACCAGACGACCAAGCCATGGCAGCTTCACGGCCTCCACGAACTTGGCTTCATAGAGGAAGGTATCATTGGCCACCATCTTCTTTATCATGGCAGAGTAGCGTTCATGCGTGCGGCTGTCCATCAGCGGCGTGGCATCGTCCACGAACCAGATGCCGCTGCTGAACAAGTCCCTGTTGAAGCGGGATTGACCCGTAAGATAGTCCGTGGCTTCCGACCTACCGCCGAACAGGGGCGCAATGATACGGGAGGACAGGAACGACTTACCGGAACCGGCTCCACCTGCAATGTAGATGGCTTGTCCGCGTGTCGGCTTGCGGCGTAGTGCGCCCTGATAGGCCCTTGCGAGCCAGCTTAAAAAGTACGGAAGCTGCATGTGCTCATCCCCGAAGAACCGCTCCAAGAAGGCCGCTATCCACGGGAACCCTTCGCCCCATGTCTCGCGCTTCATGTCGTCCGGCTGCATGGCTTCCACCGTGCTGATATTGAGGTAGCTGTGGCCGTTGAGGGTGATAGTCTCCTCATCTGAGTACAGGAGAGGCAGTACCCCATCCAGGGTTTTAAGCCCCACTATGGAACCTATCACCCGGCTGACCTGACTCTCGTCCTCCTCCCCGGTGCGGCGCGTGCGGAGCCCGTACTGCGTAGCGAGCAGGCTTTCCGTGTTGACCCGGTTGTGGGATGTCCAAGTCGGCTTCTGCCCCGGTGCCGCTCCGGCGTGCCTGCGATGCCAGAAGTGATTGCTGATACAGTAGAAATCAGCCAGCGCGGCCCCTTCGGTCTCGTTCTCGTAGTTCTCGCAGAAGCTCTCCCCGAAGATGGCATTCCAGCTCATGAAGTTGGTACCACCGGTGTATGTTACCATGCCGGTAGGTGTCACGACCGCCGCCGTTGGGTTATCGGCTGCCGGGTCCCAGAAGCGCACGCCACGCGCTCCCACAGTGAACGACCCCGACCAGCGGCCCGGGAAGCGGCGTTCCACTTCTTCCGCCACGCGGGAAAGCGGTATTTCCTGCCCAAGCGAGCACCAAGCGGCTTTCTTCCATGCCTTAGCCTGCCAGAGCATGAGCCGCTCCAAGGGAATAGGCTTGCCCCCGGTTTCGCGCCATCGCCACCCCCTGTGGTAGTATTGGGCGGTCGTGAAGAAGGCTGTCTCATCCAGCGGGCCGAAGGCAGACCCTAGGCGGAGTTCCTTGTAGGCAATGCTCAGGAGCTCGTGGGTGCTGTTGGCATCCACCAGCGGGATAGGCCGTTCAAAGAGCCAGACGACATGGGTTCCATGCGAGTAGGACTCGCTGATGTGGGTGGGCCGGATGCGCATTTTTGCAAGTGCCTTGTTGCGGCGTTCCTCGTCCATCGGGGCATCGTAGTCCTCCACCAGACCATACAGGAACACGGGCGGGTTGCTGACGCTCACGCGGACACCGGGCTGTTCCCCCTGATAGCAGGAGAAAAAGCAGTCTTGCGTGGTGGGTTTGCAGCAGTATTCCCGGTACTCTGCCTTGGTCGCAAAATACGGCGTTTCCGGCAGCCGCTCCAGCTCGCGCCGGGTGACGGCATGGCTGGAGTGGTTCGGAAGGCAGAAGAACGGAGACGAAGCGAGCACGGGCTCCGAGGAACCCGTGCAATCATTGGAGATATTGGAATTGGTCATTTGCAGTAGTGTGTGGAAATAAAGGTTTCAGCGGCGAGCGGGCAGCCGGGGAGCCAGTCCGGCGCGGTGCTCATGATGGTGTTCACGTGGCGGGCGGCGCGTTCGGCCTGAGCTTCCGGCACCTCCAGCACGACTTCATCGTGTACATGGAAGCGGCAGGTGTACCCGGCATCCTCCAAGGCCAGCAACATGTGGCAGAAGATATCGCGAGCCGTGGCCTGCGTGATGTTCTCGCAGAGCTTGCCCCCATAGTAGGGAGTTGTCTTACCTTGTACCGTGGCCTGCCACTCGCCCGCGAAGGGGTGCACGCGGCGGTAGTGGAGGAATCGCCCGCTGTACAGGCGGAACCGGCAGTCGCGCCCGTTGTGCATGCGAAGACGGCTCTCCAGATTGTTCCAGAGGGCTACCAGCTTGGCATTCTTGGCGCGGAAGTCACTCACTTGGTGCTTGGCTTCTGTGAGCGTCAGATCTACACCGGCCATGGCTTTGGCCAGCAGCATGAACTTGGCCGCGCCGCAGCCGTACCCGAGCCCCAGCACGCGGGCCTTGGCGAGCCGGTACATGTCCGGGTCTGCCACCTTGAGCGGCTCGGTACCGGTGTAGCCCATGGTGGCGCGGGCGTGTACCTCGTAGATGCTGGAACCATCGCGCAGGAGGTTGAGCTGGGCCTCATCAGCGGCCAGATAGAGCACCACGCGGGCCTCAATCTGGGATAAGTCGGAGATGATAAACACGTTGCCGGGGTGCGGCACAAATATCTTGCGCATGTCCACGCCGTGCTTCTCGCCCCGGTACATGTTCTGCATGTTGAAGCCGCCGGAGCCAGAGAATCGCCCGGTACCGGCTCCGCAGTAGAGCAAGCGATTCACTTCCGCCTCGCCGTCAGGGCGCACGCGGTCGGCCAGAGTGTTGAGCTTCTCCAGCATGGTGTTGGCGGAGCGGTAGTCGTAGAGGGCCTGTATCCAGGGATGGGCGGCTCCGTAGGTCTGCATCCAGCGGATGGTCTCCGGGTTGTCCTTGGCGATGCTCCCCGGTGCCGGGATGCCTGCCAGCCCGCACTGGGTGGCGATGGCCTTCGGGGAGCCGATGGGCGCACTGTCGGCCCATGGAATGAGGTCGCGGGCCGTAAGCAGGACCTCCGCCACGCTCTCGCGGGCGCGTTGCAGGGCGGCGAGGTCAATGTGGATGCCTTCGCTGGCCATGCGGCGCGTATGGGCAGAGATACGCCTCTCTTCCTCCGGCCAGCGGTCGCTGAATTGCTGCCAGAGGCGGCCACAGAGCGCGGCATCGTTGAGGCAGTATTCCCGGAGCCTCCGGCCCCAGTCGCGCCGCTTGGCTTCCTCCCATGTCACCCCGCACATCTCTTCGCGTACCGTCTTGTCCGGTTCCTCCCCCAGTAGTTCGCGGGCGGCCTCCTTAAGCGAACGGGCGGTACCTAAAAACGCGCAGAGGTCGGCGGTGCAGCACCATTCCACCCCAAGCCCGTCAGGTACCTTCCCGAGCTCAACAAGTCGCTTAAACACGGCTTCGTCAAAGCTGGCATTGTGGGCTACCACCCGAGCCCCGCGCAGCAGCTCCCACGGCATCCCGTCCGGCTCCCCGCAGTACATGAAGGGCGGTTCCGTCTCATCCGGCGGCACCAGCTCCACCACCGCGACCATGTAGATGTCGGTCATGGGATGGTGGAGGTAGTGGTACGGCCCCAGCTCGGTGATACTCACCTTCTTGTCATAGTAGGTCTCGAAGTCGAGGGCATACGTGCGCTTGCTCATTCGCGGGCCTCCTTTCCTTCGGTCTGACGGATGGCATTCTGGCACAGGCCTGCCAGTCGGCTTTCGCGGCTGTCCAGCTGGTCGAGTACGTGTACCAGCCTCTCCACCCGCTTGGCATCCCCGCGCATGGCGGCTTCCCCTAGCGCAAAGGTCAGGCGCAGTGAGTTTTTTACCAGCTCGCGCCCCTCCACGGCCAGCGCATGGGCGATGTCTTCCTGCTCGTTGCGGGGTTGCTCGTTCACGGCACAGAGCACATTCCACCCTCGCCAGCTTTCCACCAACTCACCAAGGCGGGCTATGGTGTCGGTGCACATTTTCGATTTTGATTGTATGGATATCATTTTCCTGTCGGCCCCGGTTGTGGGCTCTCCAGCTTCAGCCCCTATCCCTGGTGATTCGCTCCTCCAAAATGCAACAAAATGCCACTTCCATGTGAAAAGTGAAACCGGGTCCCGGTGAAGGCTTGCAGAATTGCCCGTTTTTGGGCATACGTATAGCCACAGAAACGCGTTTCGCAGGTCGGGTGGGCACTTGTCCCAGAACGGGGGTATACCCCTCCACGTTAGAGCAATTTCAACACCCCGTGCCGCGAATGTCATTTTTTCGCGCTCAGCACCCCCGAAAACGCGCCAGAATAAAAATTATGACACGCAATACCAAAAGACATTCAAGCGCAGTTTTAGGGCTATTTTTGTGCAAAATTGCCCAAAGCTGGCAAAATTTCGTAGTCTCCCTCCGAAAAAGTGTCACGATGACAATTTTTTTTAATTTTTTTTGAAGGGCTCAAGTTGACTAATTAGGTCGCGTGCGTGATGCCCGCGCTCGCGCGTTTAATAGTCGCGCGCGCGATAAATTTATTATATATATTTATCTAAGTAAATTTATATAAACTCTTTGAATATCACGCATGTATGCGCGTGCGCGAGCGCATGTGTGCGCACATGACGCCTACGCCCGAGCGTGCGCACAACCCCTTGACTTTCAGGTGGTAGGGTTGACAAAATCCGAAATCGTGCTAGGCTAATTTCACGGCCCACCACGGAGGTGCGCCGAAGCGAATCCGACCATGAGGAACCAAAGCAACAGAACAGACGCATACGACATCATCAAGCAGGGAGCAGTTACCACTGATGCCCGCTACATACTCGTAGGGCCGGAGACGGTCCAATACTACCACACCAACGGGGAACTGCTTCAGCCATCCCCGGAGGACATCATCGCCATTCGGGAGGGCCTAGCAGCATCTCTGGACAAGGGCCGCGTGCAGGGCTTCCGGAAGCGAGCTTTCGACCTGCAGCAGTGGCGGGCCTACCGGTTCGCCCAGCTCCCCCAGACCGAGAAGGTTGTGAGATACATCCTTGCCGCCGCCAAGGAAGCCGGGAACGGGGTACTGCTGACCTCTGCACAGGGGAACGTGTATCTGCTCAGCCAGACCGCGCTTGACGCGGGCAAGGTGAAGCAGAAGGCCATGGCTCCCTATCAACTCTCTCACCGACAGGAGAGCTACCTCGACAGCCTCATGCACAGGCCTGATGGGGTAGCACTACGCTGTGACATCAAGGGCGGGCAACCGCTCGACACATACGAAACTCAATCAACCGAAATCAATCTTCTCATCGCCTAAAACAGAGAACAAATAAACATATCACCAAGTAGCAGGCCGGGAGTCTGGTAAGGACAAAGCCGCTACGGGTGGAAAGCGAGATGGGTCGCACCACCTGTGGCGGTTTTCTATACCTTCCACTCTACCGGCCTTTTTGTGTCCTCATCCCACGCTTTTCCACCCGCTCGCGCTCCCTTTCCGACAACGGCTTGCTATGAACAGTAGCAAGTTATGTCCAAAGAAAACCATAGCGCACAGGCGCACGACATTGACGGGACGCTCCTCCTTGAGGGGCTGAATCAGTACGAGGCTATTCAGGCGGCACGCAAGACCGACCCGGTAGCCGAACGGGTGTACAACCGACTCTACGACCTGTACATCCGAGACGGTAAAGCCAGCGTCCTACTGGCACGGAAGTACAACCCTGCCAAGGGGGCCGATAAAGCTGCATTTATCTGCATGTGCTTCTCCCATGAGTTCTGGAACAAGCTGCGCAAGCGACAGGGACAGATTGCCCGCCGCAAGAATCACGAGGTACCACTGGACGCTCCAAGCGGTGGCGATATCAAGGTGGAGACCGAAATCCGCAAGGACATCGCGCGGGCCTTGCAGATTGAGGCCACCGAGCCCAGCACCGGCTGGGTGTCGGAGGTCTGCCGCTCCCTACCGGAAGGCTTGCCCGCGTACAGGCTCGCGGAGCTGATTCGTGACGGCGTGGCAGAGGCCTATGCAGCCAAGGGGCTCTACTTTGCAGGCGAGGACCGGCACATGGAGTTCACTATGGCCGGAAAGCTGCTCAATCTCACCAAAAAGCAGATTGAACGGGCCAAGAAGCAAATTGCTATGGCGTTGATACGCAGGCCCGAAGCTACCGGAATGATGGAGCGTGTAAAAAAATCGAAAAAAAGAGGAGCGAATCTCATGAGCTAGGGGCTGAAGGTAGGCGAAAGGACACCGATATGTTCAAACTCCTACCATCCCAAGAAAAACACGCTGCCCGCCTGAAGGACAGCATTCGCCTCCACGGCTGCGCCCTCGATGCCAGCTCGCCCGGTGCCGGTAAGACCTACATTGCCTGTGCCGTGGCGAGGGAGCTCGGATTCCAGCCGCTCATCGTCACCACCAAGGCCACTATCCCCAGCTGGCAGCGCACGGCGGAGGGCTTCGAGCTCGACCCGGTGGCCGTGGTCAACTACGAGAGCATCCGCACGGGCAAATCTGAGTTCTGCACCAAGTACCAGCGCGAAGCCTACAGCCGCCGCAAGACCAGCTTTTTCTGGAACCTGCCGCCGGGCTCCATGCTGATTTTTGACGAGGTGCAGAAGTGCCGCCGCCATAGCTCGGTGAATGCCCAGCTGCTCCTTGCCGCCGCCCGTCAGCAGGTCCCCACGCTCATGTGCTCCGCGACCGCCTTCGTCACCCCGATGGACTGCTGCGCCATCGGTGCCGCGCTCGGGCTCTTCCGTGATGGGTGGTTCTGGACATGGGCCTCCCAGCACGGATGCAGCAAGGGCAAATTCGGCTGGCAGTTCCATGGCACGGAAGCCGACCTCCGCTGCATCCATGCCGCCATCTTCCCGGAGAAGGGCTCCCGCCTGTCACTGGCAGACATCCCCGAGTTCCCGGAGACGCGCATCGAAGCCCGCCCGGTGGAGACCGGCAAGGCCAAGGAGATTCAGGCCATCTACACCCGCATGCGCCGCGAGCTCCAAGCCGCAGCCAACACCGAAGACCGCGAAAAGCTTGCAGAGCTGGCCGAAGCCATGAAGGCGAAGAAAGCCAACCAGATGACCATCTCTCTGCGTGCCCGCGCCGCCGTGGAGCTCTGCAAGGTGGATGCCATTGCTGAGCTTGCGGAAGATGCCGCCGCTCAGGGCGAAAGCGTGGCCATCTTCGTGAACTTCACCGAGACGATTGACGCCCTTCGCGCCCGCTTGGATTGCAACGCCGTTATCCACGGCGCACAGACTCCGGCGGAGCGTCAGCAGGTGGTAGACGACTTCCAAGCCAACCGGAAGCCCATAGTCATCTGCAATATCGCCGCCGGTGGCGTGGGTATCTCGCTGCACGACCCCACCGGGCAGAAGCCCCGACTGGCTCTCATCTCCCCGACCTTTTCCGCAATCGACCTCACGCAAGCCCTCGGGCGCGTACACCGCGCAGGTGGAGCCCGCTCCCGCCAGATTATCGTCTTTGCCGATGGTACCTGTGAGAACCGCACCTGCGAGAAGGTAGCCGAAAAGTGCTCCAACATCGCGCTGCTCAATGACGGCGACCTTGCCCCCACCTTCCTACACGACAAAACCCATGAACACTAAGACCAAAGACAAAATGTCGGCTCTGCTGCTGGTTATCCGCCGGGTAGCCTATGCAGAGGGTAACATGGCCGCCCGGGCAGCCGGTGCGGAGGATAGCGAGATGCGCTGCTATTTCAGCGACTTGGCGGAAGAATGCTCCCACTTCGGGGACATGCTGGCCGTGAAGGTGGAGCGACTTGGAAAGGAGGACATGTTCCATGACTAAGCACGCCTTGCATGCGCCGTCCTCCCTCGGGTACAAGGAGATATGCCCCAGCTATTCCTCCCGCCCGGGTTCCAACGCCGCCGCCGATGAAGGCACGCGCCTCCATGAATGCGTGGAGCGCGGCACTACGGAAGGCCTGCCGGATGAGCTCGCCTTGCTGGTTCTCTACTGCCTGGACTATCGCGACAAGATAGTGGCCGACATGGCCGCCCCGGAGGTCATGCACGAGGTGAAGCTCAGCATTGCCGGGGGCCTCACCCACGGCACGGCGGACTTCCTCGCCATTGACGGCTCCCGCGCGGTGCTCGCAGACTGGAAGATGGGCCGCATCCGTGTCGCCCATCCCTCCGAGAATGCACAGGTGGCCGCCTATGCGCTCGGGGTATTCGAGAAGTTCCCGCAGGTACAGGAGCTCACGGCGACCATCTGCCAGCCCCGCCTGCAGTACCTCGTCTCCCACACCTTCACCCGGGAGCAGGACTTCGATGCGCTCGACCTGCGCATCCGCACTATCATCCGCCGCGCCAACCGCCACGGAGCGAACCGCCTCTGCGTGCCGTTCTCCGGCTGCAAGTATTGCCGCAAACAGGCAACATGCCCCGGGCTGATGAATAAGGTCCTGCCGCTGGCCAGTCAGTATGCGGGTCTGGTCATCCCGGACGAGATTCAACCCGCCAATGTGTCAGATCCCGCTCTTATGGGCCGCATGCTGGAGGTGGCAGCCATCATCAAGCCGTGGTGCGAAGCCGTGCGCTCTCATGCCACCGAGATGGCCCTCAGCGGTCAGCCCATCCCCGGCTACCACATTGGCTACATTTCCGGCAAGCGCGGAGTGGCCTCCCCGGCGGAGGTGTTCGCGGCCTTGCCTCATGCCTCCGGAGCTACGGGGGAAGATTCCCCATGGGAAGGCGGCGAGCTCCCCGGCATCACGGCGGAGGAACTGCTGACCTGTTGCGGCTCCCTGAGTATCTCCGCACTGGAAGATTTCTATGCTGCCAAGGCCAAGCGCGGCCATAAAGGCAGTATCAGAGAAGCCCTCTCTGGCTGGCTGTCCGAGCGCAATCTGGTGCGCCCCGGCGAAAGAACAGAGACCTTGAAGAAGGACAACTAAAAACACACAAAACCAAAAAGAAATCAATACAATGAGCAAAACACTGAAGCCCTTCACGGGCAACGAGACGGAGGCTCCTGTCGAGGAGTCTGCAACCACCACCACCGCTATCACCACCATGGCCGCCGCCGGAGGCTTCGAGGGCGAGATTCTCCCGTCCGAGATTCGCATCCCCACGCTGAACGTGGTACAGGGTGTGGGTGATTTGGCCGATAGTTTCCGCTCCGGGGCTATCGTGCTCAACAAGGAAACCCAGCTCACGGACGGCGGGACTCCGCTGGAGGTGACGCTGCTCCGATGCCGCAAGTTCTATGTCGAGAACATCCCCTACGGCTCCGAGCAACGCCCGGCCATGTACGACAAGCTCCAGGATGTACTCAAGGCCGGGGGTACGCTGGAATGGGTCAATGACACGCCGCCCAGCTTCCTGCCGGTGCTGCAATGTCAGGTGCTCATCAAGAAGCCGGAAGGCGTGAGCGGGGAGTTCCCGTATGCCTACGAGGATGGCGACTATGCCATGGCCCTGTGGACGCTTCGCGGGATGGCCTTTACCCGTGTCGGTCGCGCTCTGCTGACCTCCATCGCTCAGATGGTGAATCAGGGCAAGCCGATTTGCGCGAACAAGTGGCTGCTGACCACCACGCGCGAAAAGCTGAAGAACAAGAACACTGTGGCGGTACCGGTGCTCCGCAATGCGGGCAGGAATACGCCGGAGTTCGCGGACTTCGCCGCCTCCCTGATGGCCTGATGCCGGTAACACTGGCCCGCCCGCTATCCCGCCGGAAGGTGGGCGGGCCATCTTCCACGCCACCAAGATACCATGCCAGACCTGACCTATACCCAGCGGATGGAGCGGTTTGTCGAGTTCATTGCCCCGGTCATTGTCAGCCACCTTGTCAAGATGCGGCGCGAGCTCAGCGAGAAGCAAGCGG
Source organism: Akkermansia sp. (assembly GCA_017415995.1). GTDB lineage: Bacteria > Verrucomicrobiota > Verrucomicrobiia > Verrucomicrobiales > Akkermansiaceae > Akkermansia. The sequence goes on from JAFQDN010000046.1 coordinate 25,887, forward strand.
CCCCGCCGCCCTTGCAGCTGCTCCCCAACGCACGCAGGCGCACGAAGCAGGCCCTATCCCGTTGAGTCTCCTTGCGGGCAGCCAGCGGAGGCAAAAACGACCGCCGGGGTATCTCCTGCAAAAATTTTTTAATTTTTTTTTTGATACCCTGGTTGCGTTTCCGCCTTTCATATCAGCTATGAAGTTTTGAAGGAGGCATTACTGCAAAGCATTGACCAAAAACAGGCAACATGAAAATTTTAGGATTGACGGGGTATATAGGCCAGAGTTAGACTTTCGCCACGGGTCGAAACAACCCCGTAACTGACAGAAAATGAAAAACATCCGACTTAACACACTGACTCCTGCCGCCAAGAATCTCCTCTCCAAGTTCGCCGCCATGGCCGCTGACGAATCCGGAAAGGTGGAAGCCCGTTTCGTCTGCACCGAGGTGCTCTCCAAGCGTGAGAACGGAACGCTGACCTCCCTGAAGAACAAGGACCTGCTGAGCTCCGAGCTCTGCGAGGGCGAGAACGGGGCCGAGCTGCACATCTGCCTGAGCGATGCCGCTCTGGACCTCATCGGACAGATGGAGACACCCGTGCAGAAGCTGACCCGCAAGGCGAAGAAGTATGTGGCCAAAGATGTGGCCAAGGCTGAGGAAGCCCCCGCCGCCGCTGAGGAGGTGGAAGAACCGGCTCCCGCTCCGGTTGAGCCCGCCGCTGAGGAGGTGAAGGAAGAAAAGCCCGCCAAGAAGGCCCGCAAAACGAACAAAAAGGCCGCCAAAACTGAGGAAGCCCCCAAGGCTGAGGAAGAAATCCCGGCCACGGAGGAATCCCCCGCCGCAATCGTCCCGGAGGACGAAGCAGACGAAGCCCCGGCAAGCGCGTTCGCTGAGAAGGATATCGACCCCATCTGGGCCAAGCGCATGAACGGAATCATGGCCATGTTCCAGCCGATTGAAGCCGGAACCATCCTGACCCGCGTCTACAAGGGCCAGTGCTACCAAGTGCAGATGTGCGCCGATGGTTCCTGCATCGACTACGCGAACGGCAAGAGCTACAACTCCCTGAGCCATGCCGCCCGCTGCATAACCGGTCGCAAGAGCGTTCCCGGTCGCAAGTTCTTCAAGGTTGACGGCAAGCGCGTTCTTCACAACGACAAGTAAAGACATGAAACAAATATCCGAAAAAGAACTGGAGGTGCGAGTGGCCGCTTTGGCGGCCATGAGCCCCTTTGAACTCCGCGAGGAATGGGCCCGCGTCTGGGGCACCCGCTGCTACTCTCACAACTATGCGCTGCTCCGCCGCCGAATCAAATGGCGGCTGTACACGCTCTGCCACGGCCCCCTTGCCGCCGCAGCCATTAAGCGGGCGGAGACGCTGGCAGACTTCTCCCAGCTCCGGGAGCGTGCTCCGTCCGATGTCACTCCCGCGCCTGCGCTCCACACCAAGACGGAGGTGGTGGCCAAGGCTCTCGATGAGACCCGGAGATGGAACCTTGCACCGGAGGGCTCGCTCATCGAGCAGATGCAATCACACCCCGGGTCATACCTGAAGCGCAAGTACAGGGGAACCATGCACGTGGTCTACTGCAATGGCCCGGCCAAGTTTATGTACGGCGGCCTGATGTATGACAGCCTCTCCGCCGTGGCAACCCGAATCGCCGGATACAACATCTCCGGCAACAAGTTCTTCACATCCGCAAAAACCGAAGTTTCCTTATCATGACCACCGATTCCGTACCCGATAAACGCTGTGCCATCTACGCCCGAAAGTCTACCTCGCAGGGCATGGACCAGCAGTATACCTCGATAGATGCTCAGATTGACGCCTGCGCCAAGTATGTGGAGGCACACATGGCCGATGGCTGGAGGCTGGTCGGCTCCTACCAAGATGTGGCCATCTCCGGCGGTACGATGAACCGCCCCGGGCTGCAGGAGATGCTCAGGCATGTGCGAGAGGGCAAGATTGATACCATCGTCACCTACAAGCTCGACCGTATCTCCCGCTCCATCCGCGACTTTGCCAACCTGATGTACGAGCTGGACGAGCTCGGGGTCGGCTTGGTCATCATTACGCAGAACTTCGATACGAGCTCGCCCATGGGCAAGCTCTGTATCAATTTCCTGTCCTCCTTCGCGGAGTTCGAGCGCGACATGATTCGCTCCCGCATCCGCGACAAGGCTTCCGCCAATGCGGAGCACGGGCTCTGGATAGGCGGATCTCCTCCCTATGGCTACAAGCTGGGGGACAAGCGAGCTCTGGTACCCGTGGAGGAGGAAGCCCCCTTCGTGCGTGACATGTTCCGCATGTCCGCTGAGGGCCACTCGCCCCAGAAGATAGCGGCCTACCTGAATGAGTCCGGGGCTCCGCTGCCTCATACCCGGCAGAACAAGTCCCCGCTGCCATGGACGCCGGAGAAGGTGCGGCTCGTGCTCCAGAGACGCCTGTATGCTGGCATCATCTCCCACGGGGGCAAGGAATACCCGGGCAAGCATGAGGCCCTCGTTTCCGAAGCTGAGTGGCGGGCGGGCCGGAATGGCGTGCAGGCGCACCCGACCCAGACGCGCCGCAAGTCTCACCCAGATATCTGCTACCCCTTGCAGGGCTTGCTGCATTGCCCCTGTTGCGGGCGCAAGATGGGTGTCACGTATTCCTCCGGCAAGGGGACTGTGCACCGGTATTATACCTGCGTAGGCCGCACCGGTCGCAGAAAAGATTGCAAGTACCCGAACCTCCCGGCGGCAGAGATTGAGCGCGTGGTGGCGGCTCAGCTCGTTGACTACGCGGAGGATGAGACGGTGCTTTCCATCGTACGAGCCCGCTACCCGCAGTTGACCAGTCTGGACATCCGCGAGGCCCTCTCGGATGCCGGGGAGCTGGTCGGCCACATGTCCCACCCCGCGCTCAAAGCCATCTTCCATACCCTGTTCAAGGGTGTTGTGTACGATATTGAGGAAAACGAGCTCCGCATTGAACGCTATACTGCTTAATGAGCCATGACTACCACGACTACAATCAAGACGACTATCCCGCTCATCCTGAAGCGGAACAATAAGACGGCCCGCGTGTTCGCTCCCGTGCCGCCGCCGGAGGAGATGAACCCGCTGGGAAAGGGCCAACGACCCACAAAAAAGGCCCTTGCGCTCGCTAATGCCCTCATGCTGGAGCGCAAGCTCATGGATGGTACCTATCGCTCCTTGGCGGAGGCAAGGCGCAAGCTCGGATTCACCCGCAGCATCCAAGACCGCTTGTTCCGCCTGCTGGAGCTCCCCCCGGAGGAGATGGAGCGGATTCTCTTCGAGACCTACTGACCATGCGCTCCAAGCTTGAAAAATCCGCCCGGAGGGTGTACAATCGGCGTCACGTCGCCATGACACCCTCCGAAACAGAGGCCGCGCTTCGCAAGCGCTTCCAGCTGCTCAAGCCTCCGGCCCGGGCGATATGCCTGTACCCCAAACCTCCGCAGCGGCGCGAGGTTTGCGGCTTTGCTTTGTTCTACAAGAATACGCTCGTCCGGGAATACTTCGGCCCGGATATGCTCAAGGAATTGACCCGCACCGCCCGCGAAAAGGGGCTGATGTGAGCCCCAGCAGGCGGCAAACAGGCCAAAAAGCCACCTTGCAGGGTAGGAAGGAGCCCCGGCAGACCAAGGGCTCCAGCGGCTGGGCATCCTAGGCTTTTGGATATAATTATTAGTTCCAATTAGCAGGTGTTTTGTTTCCGCCAGGTTTTAGCGGAGGCTTTTTGTCTGGTCGCTTCTTTTGATTTTGACCATTTGGATTAAATTGCTTACCCTTTGAATTTGTTGTCGGTGCTTTTCTTGTTATATTAGTATTATTATTTTCGGTATTGTATGAAGTGCTATTGGATTTATTAACTGCAACAACTCTGAAACCAACAGTATTATATCCTATATTTGGTCGCCTGCCTTCACCTTGCATTGTAATTTTACAAGAATTTGCATTGGCATACCAAGAACCGCCTTTTATCGCATAAACCGTTTGCCCTTTTTCTGCCCCATTAGTTGCAGTAATTTGTGAACTTGTCCATTCCCATACATTCCCTGACATATCATAAACTCCAAAAGGGCTTTTGCCAGATGGGTATTGATTTACTGGAGTTGTATATCCGCCATTATCCATAAGTTTTTTAAACAAATCAGTATAAACAAAGCCTGTGTATTTCTTGTGGTCTATCCAACCGTTAATCCCGCCATTGGGTTTTATTGAAATTACTTTATTTAACGGCATACTCTGACCGTAACTTGTGGATTTTGGGTTGTTATATGTAACTGTTGGATTTTGTTTAAGGTAAACAGAAGCCACAAGTTTATTGTAGTTGAAATTATTTTCATTCATTTGGTTTCCCCAAGGGAATGCATATCCCCTACCACCACTTGCAGCATATTCCCATTCAGAAACAGTTGGTAATCTGAATGAATAATTAGGATATTTCTTCTCTAACCACTTGCAATATGCTAATGCGTCATTATATGAAACAAAAATTACAGGGTGATTTGATTTGCCGTTTGGATAAGTTCCGCCTTTCCAATAATTCGGGGCTTTTGAACCCGTACTATCTATAAAAGATTTATACTCAGAATTTGTAACAGGATATTGTCCGATATAGAATTCTTCTATAGAACCATTTGCAGGAATCTTGATAAATCCTGCAAAATTATCAGCAAAAACCGTTGTGTTGCAAAGTAAATATACTACTAAAACTATAAAATTAAAAATTGCAAAATGTTTTTTCATTTATCACCCTCCTCTGTTTTATATAACGATTTTAACATAGAAATGTTCATTATACAAGGCATTATTTGGCCTTGCGGGCATCACGGGCAGCCTTGCGCTCCTCGTCGGAGAGCTGACCATCCTTATCAGCGTCGAACTTAGCGAGCATCTCGGCCTTCTGCTCTTCGGTAAGCTGGGGGGCGCACTCGGGCTTCTGGGGGAAATCCTGGGCCATGAGGGGCATGGCGGCGAACAGAGCAATCAGCAGGGATTTCTTCATGGTGATGTGTTTTCTATGTTTAGATTTTCAGGAGGGGCAGATGCAGGAAGCACCGCTCCTCGCTATAGGCGAACGGTGTTTCCGAATCAGAATCTACAGCAAAAAATTATTTTTTTGCAAAAAAAATCTTTCAGGGAGTTAAAATCGGCACTGCGTCAGAAAAAGTTGCGCCATCGGCAACAAAAATGCAGGAAACGCGCAACAAAATGCCCGCCACGAGCGTCTATTTATTAGAAAATCTGCACTTTCCGCAATTTTTTGTTGCGGATTCGGTGCCGGGAAGTATTATTAAGGGTAGAAGGAGATAACTATATGAAAGACAAGCCCCGTAACAAAAAAAGCATATTTGTAGTGCTGATTCTGCTGATTTTCTGTGCGGCCTATCTGGCGTATGATGTTGCTGCCGGGGCTACTCCCGTTTTGTCTTTTCTCTTTCCTACCGGTGCCGTTCTTCTATTCTGCTTCTACATGTTGCTGAAACAACTTAGCTCTAAATGACCATGCCCACCATCCACAAAATCCTTGCCACCACAGCCCTGTGCCTTGCGGCGATGGGGCTGAATAGCTGTCAAAAAAATCTGGGAACCCTCTCATTAGCGGAAGCAAGGTATTATCTGTCTCGGCCCGATACGATGAGTCGAGGGATAGATTACCTCGGTAGCGATGCTGAGTTTCATTACTTTGAACACAAACGAGAAATGGCGCGTGATGTGCGATTTCGTATCAGCGTGACAGAGAATATCTATCTACCGCATGAAACCGTACCTTACCGGAGCTGGTTTTCTGAAAGGCGCGATGCGTATAGCTTGCTTAAGGGGCTGAACCTCACCGTGGACTCTGATTTATCCTGCATGATTGAGGGGAAGCCCTACGCATCTCCGGCGGCTGTTCCCGGCGAACTTTGGTCTAAGGTGGGAACCGTACATTTTTGCGTTAAACGGTATGATGAAGCAAAGTTGATGGAGCAACAGCTTGCACCATATTTGCAAAAATCACCCCATGTTCACTATAGCTACCCTCTCAGCTGGGTGCCTGCTCACTTGGTGCCACAATGTGATTGAAGGAGCCTCAACCTCCTTCAATCGCTTGCAAGTGGCTTTTTATCCCCTTGCAAGCGATGTTTCATTTTAGGTTGCTACTCGGTGAAAAATGCACCTTAAACTACTGATTCTGTGTAGATTGGCAGTTCGAAACATCTTTGCTTGTCACAGAGTTGCTATCGCCCCAAAATTGCCTAAGCTCACAGAATCAGCGGATTATAGATTCGAAGCATCTTTAGTGACCCTAAAAGGCGTTCGCGCTTAGGAAAACGGGCTTAGGCATGCTTAGGCTTTTTGGCCTTTTGGGGGCGTTTTGCGCCCGGCGGGACGGTGGCTGAGCGCGTAAGCGTGCAAAGCCTACGCTTGCGTAATGTTTGAAAATCAATGCAAAACAAAAACCGAACCAGATTGTTTTCTGATTCGGTTTCTGGGATTAAGTGGAGCATAGGGGATTCGAACCCCTGACCTGTTGCGTGCGATGCAACCGCTCTACCAACTGAGCTAATGCCCCGGTGTGATTGCGGGGCAATTATACTCTTAGCGGGGGAGGGATGCAAGCACAATATGATGAAAAATGAAAATTCCGTGCGAGGGGGTGTGTTAGCGGGAATGATGGGAGGCGAGGGAGCGGAAATGTTCGGCCTGGGAGTTATCCTGCATCATGCCCCAGTGTTCGTGGCTGCCGGTTTCATAATATTGTGCGATGCGGGTGGCGGCGGTGGCGTCTCCTAATTCTGCTAGGTAGCGCAGCGCCCAGGGGTTATCTTCTATGTCAGCCGCTTGGCGGAACCATTTGCGGGCTTCGTCAGCGTTTTTGCAGGTTCCGTTACCTTCCGTATAGCATTACCGACATTGAAGAAGCCCCAATGGTAGCCGTGTTCAGCGGCTTTTCTGTACCAATGGAGAGCCTCTTCCGGGGAGCGGGGGCAACCTTGGTTTTCAGCTCGGCCATCGTAGTAGCAGTCGCCAACTTCGTTCATGCACGCAGCGTCGCCCAATTCCGCGAGGGCGAGGAGAGCCCAGAAGTTCTGTTGCTGAGCCGCTTTGCGGAACCATTGGCGAGCATCATCGAGATTTTGAGGGACGCCATGGCCCTCGCGGTAGCATTTGCCGATGTTGAAGAAGCCCCAGTGGAAGTTGTAATCTGCAGCGCGGCGGTAAAGTTGTAAGGCGGTATCGTAATTTTGTTCGGAGCCGTTGCGGCCATGGTAATAATCGTCGCCCGTGTTTACGAGAGCCCAAGCAGCATCATCACTCATGTGCACGGAGGGTTTGCCGGCAATGGTATCGAAGAAGAGTTCCTTGAAGCCCGGGGATTGGAAGAAGTCGTTATGAGTGCAGTTTACCCAGATGGTTTCCGGGTGGGTAGAGGTGAAGGCATGGAAGAGGTTCCACGTAGATTCGTGGGGGATGGTGTCATCTGTACGCGCCATGAAAATGGTGACGGGGCAGGTGACTTGCGGGGCAAAATCTACGGAGCGTAAGATGTTGCCGACGCAAACTTTACAAAATCCTTTGAGGATGGAGAGGGGGATTTGAGGGCATGCGTGGTGGGTCAGGTGAACGGCGGCGTTATAGATGCAGTCGTACGGGGCAATAAGGATGAGTTTATCCGTAGGTTCTGCAGCGGCAACCTGTACTGCTATGCCGGTTCCTAAACTGCACCCGGCAATAATAAGGGATGAAAAGCCCCCTGTTTGTTCTCTGCACCATGCGATGCAGTCACGGGCATCACTGATGAGGTCTTTTTCAGTTGCAATGCCTTGGGACCAACCGTAGCCACGGTAATTTATCAGGAGGTAGGAGCGTTCTGTATCTTGAGCAGCCTCGCTGATTGCCCACCCAATGTGTACGCCTTTACCGTGGTAACCAACCACTAAGGGTTTGTCTGCTCCTCTGTTGAAAAACCAACCGTTGAGTTCCGTGCCGTCTTTGGCGTGGATGGTGACGTGGTGTTCCATGTAACCGAATTTGTCATCCGGATCTGCCGGGTAAGGAGAGAAGACGAGTTGCGACGGTGCAAGTGATTTGAGTGAGAGAGAGCCGAGAAAGGGGTGAGAAATAGAGAATTTGTCGGACATAGCGGGATGAAGTTTAAGTTGAAATGTGTAGCGTAAGTGATATGTATCATATGCCTTAATGCTTGTCAAGGTTAATTTTTAATGAAAATGCGATAAAGTTGCGATTTTGTCGCAAACAGCATAAAAACATTGAAACCGCCCCGGGGGGATAAAAAAGTGGAATTGAGAAAGAGGGAGGGAGCTTTACAGTTGACTTGGTGCCGGGAAGAGTATATGATGGAGAGCATGAGTAAGGAAAGTAAACCATGTCCGACGCTGTTGCAGAGGCGCATATGTTGGGTGGCGCTGACGCTGTTGTGTTTGGTGTTCATTGTATCACTGGCGTGTGGGTGTGCGTACGGGATGGTGAAGTTGTTTGCCATGTTTGAGGCGGTGTTGTTGCCGGTGCTGATAGCGGGAGTGTTGGCGTATATGCTCAACCCGGTTGTGACGTGGGTACAGCGGTATGTGGTGCGGCGGTTTTGGTCCGTGTTGGTGGTGATGTTGGGGGCATTTTTGTTGGTGGTCGGATTGGGGCTTTGCATTGTTCCGCCCCTGGTGAAGCAGGCGAATGATTTGTATGCAAACCGGGAGTACATAGTGGGGAATGTAGTGTCTACCACGCGCAAGCTGCTGGATGAGGATCCGTTTGTTCAGCAGTCTGTGGATATACTGTACCGGCATGCCGGTGGCGAAACGCAGGGAGAGGGCGGTTCCGAGGTGCAGAATAGTGCACCGGAGCAGAATGCGCTTGCAAATGGAGCAGATGAGAGGGCTACCGCTGAGGGGTACGAGCAAAAGCTCGGGTATGTGCTGAATCACCATTCCGCGTATTTGCTGGATAAAGGGTTAGAGTGGATGACGGCGGGCGGGCGAGTGCTGTTCGGGGCAGTGTATGTGGTAGTGGGGATTGTGGTGGTGCCGGTGTTCTTGTTTTACTTTTTGCTGGAATCTGAACCGATAGCGCGGAATTGGGACAAGGTACTGCCGTTGCGGAGCTCTCGCCTGAAGGATGAGATTGTGGCCACCCTCCGGGAGATTAATGAGAACTTGGTGGCGTTTGTGCGCGGGCAAATGCTGGTGAGCCTGATAGATGCCTGCTTGTTGGGCATTGCCTTGCGGTGTATGGGCTTGCCCTATGCGTTGACGATTGCCGCTTCCGTGGCGGTGTTGGGGATTATACCCTACATCGGCATGATTTCCACCTCCATACCGGCTATGCTGGTGGCGTGGTTCACGTGGCATGATTGGGGCTCTGTGGCGGCTGTTGCTATTATCTTCCTGTCCGTCAGTCAGCTGGATAGCTGGTTGCTCCAGCCTAAAATTGTAGGTAAAAATGTGAAAATGCATGACCTGACGGTTATGTTTTCCGTTTTGTTTTGGAGTTTGGTGTTCGGCGGCGTGTTGGGGGCTCTTATAGCGGTTCCGCTTACTGCTTCCATCAAGGTGATATTCAAACGCTATGTTTGGGAGCCTTTTACGGAGAAGCATACGGTGGCGTTTTCTGACAAAAATGACGCGTCTGAGCTCGAAATTGCGGAAAAACCGGGTGAAAATGAGAAAAAATAGAGATTTTTTTAAGAAAAATTGATTTTTTGCTTGAAATTCAAGAAAAATTAAGTAATCTAGAAAGCGAAGAAAGCCCCACGGTGGGGCAATCTAAAACAATTAAACATCAGTATCAGTAATGAAGACCATCGCTATTCTTGCCCTTACGGCAGCCGCTCTGGTATCCTGCCAGCAGCAGCAGCAGCAGCAGACCACTCCTCCTCCTGCAGCTCCCCCTGTAGTGAGCGTGAAGTAATAAGTTGCTTGCACAAGTGAATATGGCGTACCCTGCGTAAAAGCACGGTACGCCATTTTGTATGTCTCTGATTAGGGGGAGCGGAGGTGCAGCAATCCCGAAAAAATGAAGTTTTATTGCCAAGTATTCAGAGGCAAGATGCTCACATGGCGGTTCGAGAATGGATATCAGTAATCGAACTTGTCCGTTTTGATAAGTTGCTCCGCTGAGATGTAGGGAACCGTCCGTGCGGGGATGCTCGCAAAGGAAGGCGGGAGGTTGTCCTCCGTAAAGAGCGTGTATTGAGGTAGCGCAACCGTGTGCTGCAAGGGGCGGTAAAGGTGTTCGGAAGGGCAGATGATGAAGCACTCACGCGCACAGGCAGCAGCTAAAGCAGCCCAGTGGGCAGGCAGTGCGGAAATGTAGCCGGCCTGTGTGGGGGAGAGTGCAGCGGGGCGCAGAATGCAGAAGTGAGGTTGCGAATCGCGTAAGGTTTGTTCCGCCTCCTTGCCGTAAAAAAGTTTGGATTCCTTATCCAGCTTGCCACCGGTGCAGATGACGGAATGGGGCAGAGCTTGCGGGGAGAGGTGAAGAGCCAGTTGTGGCGAGTTTGTGACAAAAGTGCAGGGGGTGTCACTCAGTTGAGCTGCCAAGACTCTGGTAAAGGCGCAGGCCTCGGCATAAATTACGGCGCCTGGCGGAATAGCCGTGACCATGAGGCGAGCCAGTTGAACATCTGCCCTGCGGGAAAGCTCTGCTTGGCTGTTTTGCGGTTCCGGTACAATGAATTCCGCACCGCCATGCACGCGCCGCAAGAGCCCCTTTTTCTGGAGGCTGACGAGGTCCGTACGTATGGTTTCATCCGTAACCCCTAATTCATGAGCAAGCTCGGCAGAGCGAATGCGACCGCGCTGTTCCAAAAGGTGCAGGATGTACTGCTTGCGCTCATGAGCCATGTACATAAGCCGGGGGAGGAAGAAAATCAGTGGTGGAGCGAGGTGCTGAAGTGTTGCATGTTGCTGAGGAACTGATCCGCAGCTTTGCAGATGGGTTCCCTGCATGGGGCAGGGAGGGGACCGGTAAGTGCCCTCAGCCCTTGAATGCGCGCCATGAGTACCCGGATGCGGTGGTCCGCCAGCTCGGTATCATAGTTGTCCTCTTCCGTAAGCAGGATGGTGGCTAAGGTGTGGGAAACAATGGAGGCATAGGCGGAGAGGAAATCCGCCGCTTCTTTGCTGGATTTGAGCTTTTCACTACCATGCAGCAACAGCTGTTGTACAAGTGCCGTCATGTGTGATGCCTCACGGAAAAGCTTGTGGTGCATGCTTTTGCGCACCGCTTTGGCTTGCTCCTTAGGTAGGAAATCCAAGACCTCCCAATCGTGGTTCATCACCTCGGGATCAGGGGGCATGTTTGCTTCATCGGCTGCGGCTTCGCGTCCGAGGAAGTCCGTGCGCTCCATGACAAATGCTGCTGAGAGGTAGCCGCCGGGTACGGGGCCGTATTTGTCATGAATGGAGGGGTAAATGGCCATGTATGCCTCCGCTTTGTTCAGGCGGTAATCCCATATACAGGGGGGCATATCGGTCCCGAGGCCGGCAATGCCCGGGCCGCGGTATTTTGCAACGTTGATATTGATGTGGGCGCGTAAAGCCTCCATGTTCAGGATGCGTTGCACGTTGTCGTCTTCCCAACTTTGTTCCCACTGAGGGAGGGAAATAGAGAAGGGAATGCCGCTGAGCTCCACCAGCAGACGAACCTCTTCATTCACGAAGATCTCGATGGAAAGAAAGTTGCTGATAGCTCCTCGGTTGTCATTATCCTGCGTGCGACGTGAAAAAGTAATGTCGCCGGCGGTGTAATTGTGGGAGTGGCTGCGCAGCGCAGTCAGGAGTTCCGGCACTTGTGCGGGCGGGCTACCTGCCCCGGTGTTGGTAAACTCCAAACGGCAGCCCGCAATATCTCGCAGACAATCACCGCGCATGCGCATGTGCAGCGGTTCCAAACCATCTGTACACCAAAGTTGCAGGTCTATGAGCCCCCGTGCGGTGTTGTCAATAACTCCGCGTGCAATTAATGGTGATATGACGGCTAACATTTCCGGAAAAAAACGCTTATTTTGTGGAGGGGCAAGGGAGCTTGGCTGCCAACGCCTCAACTTGTTCCGGCGCATTGAGAAGCTCAACCACGGCATCCCAGCGGCCTTGCATGAGTGCCTCTCGGGGTTCTGCCGGCATGGAGACAGGCAGTGTAACCATGGGGCAACTGAGGGTCATGGACTCCAGGTCCAGGTGCCATTGGGTGTCCGGGGCATCAGCTGTGATGTTTTTTGCCGTTTGCAGTGCTGCGTGCGTGGCACATACGCAGGGAAGACCGATGCCGGTGCTGTTGCCGAAAAAGATTTCCGCAAAGGATTCTGCAACAATGGCGTTAATACCGCTGCGTTTAATAGCCTGCGGGGCATGCTCACGGGAGGAACCGCAGCCGAAGTTTTCTCCGCCGAGGATGATGGAAGCCCCGGCATGTTGCGGTGCATCTATGGGGTGACCCTTGGAGCTGCCATCGGCGTTGAAGCGTTCATCATAGAACATGGTGCCGGCCAGCTCATCGAAGGTGACGCACTTGAGGAATCGCGCCGGGATGATGCGGTCCGTGTCCATATCCGCTCCCGGTACCGGGACGGCCTTGCCGTGAATGCTGGTAATTTTGTTAAGAGGCATGGTAAAAAACGGGGCGTTTATCGGATTTCAAATACTTCTCGAGGGTCTGCCACGGTGCCGGTAACGGCTGCAGCAGCTGCCATCAGGGGGCTCATCAGCAGAGTGCGCCCGGTGGGGCTTCCTTGGCGTCCCTTGAAGTTGCGGTTACTGGTACTGGCACAAATTTGGTCGCCCTGCAGTTTGTCCGGGTTCATGGCTAAACACATGGAACACCCAGGCAGGCGCCACTCAAACCCTGCTTGGCGGAAGACGTCGGCAATGCCTTCTTCCTCGCATTGGCGTGCGGTTTCCTGAGAGCCGGGTACGGCAAGTGCTTTCACGCCCGCTGCCACCTTGTGGCCACGCAGCAGCGGTGCTACAGCACGGAAGTCCGAGATGCGTCCATTGGTGCAGGAGCCGATGAATACTACGTTGACGGGCAGACCTTTGAGCGGTTGACCGGGGCGGAGTTTCATGTACTCCAGCGCAGTAATTCGCGCCTTGCGTGTTTCGTTATCCGTGGCGTCTTCCGGGTGCGGAATGCAGCCGTTGATGCCGATGCTCATATCCGGAGAAATGCCCCAAGTAACGGTGGGTTCAATATCTTCCGCGGAGAATGTGACAACGTCATCGTACTCGGCATCCGCATCACTGGCAAAGCTCTTCCAGCGTGCAACGGCCTCATCCCAAGCTGCTCCCTTGGGGGCGTAAGGGCGGTTTCGGAGATAGTCAAAAGTCGTTTCGTCCGGGTTTACATAACCGCAGCGGGCAGCGCCCTCAATAGCCAAGTTACAGAGGGTAAGGCGGCCATCCATATCCATGTTGTCAATGGCAGAGCCGCCGAACTCATAGGCGTAACCCAAGCCTCCGTCTGCACCGAGTTTGCCGATGATGTACAGCGCAACATCCTTAGCTGTAACACCGGGGCGTAAGGTGCCTTCAACGCGCACATTGCGAACTTTAAGCGGGAGCATGGCCAGCGTTTGGGTGGCGAGTACATCTCGCACTTGCGTGGTGCCGATGCCCATGGCAATGCTGCCCATGGCACCGTGGGTTGCGGTGTGGGAATCACCGCAGACAATGGTCATGCCCGGTTGGGTAATACCCAACTCCGGACCGATGGAATGGACAATGCCTTGGTAGCCGCTCGGGAGGTCAAACATACGGATGCCGTTGGCGGCGGTATTCTCCCGCAGCGCATTAAGCATGGTTTGTGCGCGAGGGTCTGCCAAAGGTTCCGCTTGGTTATCCGTGGGGATAATGTGGTCCACCGTGGCGAAGGTGCGTTCCGGGTGCAGCACGGGTAGGTTTAGGTCGCGCAGCATGGCAAAGGCCTGAGGCGAGGTGACCTCATGCACAAAGTGAGTGGCAATAAACAGTTGCGTGCGCCCATCCGGCAAAGTGCCGACGGTGTGCGCGTCCCATACCTTTTTGTATAATGTTTTACCCATGGTTTACGGCACACAGTCTAGCATGTCGTGCCTCCGGCGTCAAGTTGCCTTGGCTGTTCATGACACGGCATGACGCACAGAAACGGCTTACAAATTCTCCAACACTCCCATGGCATAGGGCGCTTGGGAGGATGTAAGCGGTGCCAGCATCCAAATGAACGGACCTGAGAACTCCAGCTTGGTGTATGGGGCATGAGTCGGCGAGGGTGCTCCGGGGTAGGGCTCACATTCCGAGAAGCTGAGTTCACACTGCTGGTAGAAGGCATCCAGCGGAAAGTGCGGAGCCTCCGCAATGCCCGGGAATGCAGCCTCCGTGTGGGAATAGAGCCTTGCTGCTCCCAATGCGCACAACATGGCGCTGATGTCCTGCGTATGATTGTGCAAGGAAAAGCGGGGCAGGGTGATGGTGGCGCTAGTGGGGGAAGCAAGAGCAAGAGCTTGGCGTATGGCGTTGTAATCCTGAACTTGCAGTTGCTCTGCCAAGGGGCGGGCACTCAGTTGTTTTGTGAGCGGGCGGATGAGGATGAGGGCGCAGTCATCTTTTGTTGCCAAAGCCGGTTCCGTGCTACTGCGGTAAAAAAGCGCCGTGGCAACCCATTTGCCCGCAGGGTCTGTGGCAATACGGAAATCTCCTTCCGCTTTCATCATCTGCACCTCTGTGCGGCTGCCGTCAGCGTTGTCAAACTTGCTTTTTTCCGTAAGGTGCAGGGGCATGGGAACTTGCCAGCTCCCGCGAAAACTGAGTACTGCCGTTGCTATGAAGTGGTAGCCGCGGGGGACTGTTACGCTGTTTGCCAAGTGAGAAACAGCGCCATCCGTATAGGTGGAAATGCGCCCGTTAATGTCGCGGTGGGCTCCGGCTAAATTGCCGGTGAGAGCCACCGGAAACACAATGCTATTCTGCCGGGTGGGTTTCAGCTCGGCCGAGGAATCAGCAAACAGACAGGCGGCCTCCCGGATAGTGGCGGAGCTTTCCTGCATTTGCGTAGGTAGCCGGAGGGCTCGTATGGGGGCTGCAGTTTGCTCATCCGCAGCCTGTTGTAAGTGCTCAAGGCACACAGCTATGGCATTGGGGGTAATCACAATGTTGCCCTCCTGCGTTGTTTGCAGAGCAGCGTGCAGCAGGTTAATGCTGAAAGCGTCTGTTTGCACGGTTTCTCCCTCAGCGGGGAGGGTGATGCGCGGCCCGGCTTGCTGAAGGGGCTGCGACATGAGAACATCCCTAATGTACGGGTAAAAGACGCCGATGGTGAATGCCACCGCCGTGATGATAATGCCGTTTTTGATGATGGGTGGCAACTCCCGTAGTTTTTGCAGAATTTTCATCAGCTGTAAAGGGAAAGTAGTTCATCCAACTGTGGAGAAGGCGTTACTCGGTAGCGTTCTCCCAGCTCAATGGAAGCGCGGTTGCCCAAGGAGTTGCGGAACGTAATGTGAACGGGAACCCTGCCGGGATGCTCCAGCAAAATGCCTTTAATCAACTCCAAATCATCACCGTTGTGACGAGCCGTGTTCAGCACTATCTCATAAAATGAAGGCGCTTTTCCCTTGCGTTTTTTTGCACCGCTGTCCAAAAGTTCCAGTCCGCGGGCAGAAACGGATTTGCCCCCGGTGCGCTCATCTTCACGCAAGGTGGCGCGGAACTTTACAAAACTTCCGGCTTGCAGTAGCCCCTCCACTTCCAAGGCCTTCGTATAATTGTCCGACCACAGCATGGCCTCGGTACTCCCGGTAAAGTCCTCCACCGTCAAAATGGCAAACTTGGAGCCGTTTTTGCTTACCTTGACGCTGACAGAGCGCAGCATGCCTGCCATTTCATGTGAGCCTCGTATTTCTTCGCTTGTCATGTCAGGCAGGGTGCCGATGGGTAGGTATTTGGGGTTGTCAATCACCCCGCGCATGCTGTCCAGCGGGTTGCCGGTAAAATAGGCTCCGGTGAGGAATTTTTCATCATCTAAGCGTTTTTCTTTGGGCCATTCTTGGGTAATGACTTTTTCCTCAGGGGCGGAGGTGGTTTCCTGCATGTCGAAGAGCGACATTTGCCCGGCAGCGTTGTCCTTGTGCACGCTGGCCGCCCCGCTCAGGCATTGCTCAATTTTCTCGAAGAGCTGGGCTCGGCACACATGCAGACAATCAAATGCACCGCACTGTACCAACACTTCCAATTGGTTACGGCGTACGCTTTGCGGAGGTATGCGGTAACAGAAATCCTCCAAACTCTTGAATGGACCGTTTTTAAGCCGTTCATCTACGATGACGCTGACGGTTTCCGAGCTCATACTTTTGACAGAAGCCAGCCCGAAGCGTACCGCCAAGTGCCCGTTGGGCATGGTTTCCGGTTGGAATTTGACGGCAGAGTGGTTCACGCAGGGGCCGAGCACCTCGATGCCCATGCGGATGGCCTCTTGAATGAATACGCCTATTTTTTCATTCGTGGATTCATTCGACATCAAGCCACAAAGGAATTCCACCGGGTAGTGCGCTTTGAGGTAGGCCGTCCAGTAGGAAATGTGCCCGTAACAGGCTGAGTGTGATTTGTTGAATCCGTAACCTGCGAACTTTTGGATTTTGTCGAAGATGGCGTTGGCCGTTTTTTCGTCAATTTGGTTGACGTCCCAACAGCCTTTAACGAATCGGCGGCGTTGCTCCGCCATTTCCTGCATATCTTTGTGCCCCATGGCGCGGCGCAGCAAGTCTGCACCGCCGAGGGTGTAGCCGGCCAATAATTTAGCAGCAGCCTGCACCTGTTCTTGGTAAATCATCACGCCGTAGGTAAGTCCGGAGACGGTTTCGAGCAACGGGTGCTCGTACTCCGCCTGCTTCCATCCCTTCTTCACGGCAATCATGTCGTCCATGAACTGCATGGCTCCCGGGCGGTACAGTGCCAACAGGGCGATGATGTCTTCAATGTTATCAATCCCGTAGCGGCGGCATGTATCTACCATACCACCGGATTCCAGCTGGAATACGCCCATGGTATCACCTCGGTTGAGCAGGGCAAAGGTTTCTTTGTCGCGGATGTCCACTGCGTCGTAACAGAAATCCGGTTCGCGCCAGCGCACATAGCGCTCCGCATCTTTCATCACCGTGAGGGTTTTGAGCCCCAAGAAGTCCATTTTGAGCAATCCTGCGTTGTAAATGGCGCCCATATCGCATTGCGCCACAACTTCGCCATGCGGGTTGCTGAGGTCATCTCGTGTAAGGGCTACGTACTCATCCAGCGGGCGGTCACCAATCACCACGCCGGCAGCGTGCATGCCTACGTTGCGTACGGTTCCTTCCAATTTTTTTGCATAGTCCCACACCTCAGCATAGGTGCTGTCTTGCAGGAGGTTACGCAGGTCTTCACTGGCATCGTAACTTTTGGCGAGCGTTACTCCGGGACCACTTTCAATGAGTTTTGCAATGCGGTCACTGTCTGCATAGCTCATATCCAGCACGCGTGCTACGTCCTTAATGACGGATTTTGCACCCATGGTGCCGTAGGTGATGATGTGGGTAACGGCGCGCTCGCCATACTTGTGCCGTACATAGTCAATGACTTCCGGGCGTCGGCTCTGGCAGAAGTCAATGTCAATATCCGGCGGGCTCACGCGTTCCGGATTAAGGAAACGCTCGAAGATGAGCCCGAAGGCGTAGGGGTCTATGTTGGTGATTTTCATCACATAGGCCACCAGTGAGCCGGCGGCAGATCCACGCCCGGGGCCTACGGGAATATCATGGCTCTTGGCCCAGTTAATGAAGTCGGCCGTGATGAGGAAGTAGCTGGGGAAGCGTAACTGATTGATGATGCCCAGCTCATAATCCAAGCGCGCCCGCAGCTCTTTGTCATTTTCCGCGCGCTCTTTTCCGTAGCGGTCCGCTAAGCCTTCATAACAAATTTTTCGCAGGTATTCCTCACGCGTAGAGCCGTCCTCGGGGGCGAACTCCGGGTAACGCTCCGTGGAGGTGGAGTCCAGCTTGATGGAGGTATTGCAGCGCTCAGCAATGATGTTCGTGTTTTCATACGCATCCGGGTATTCCGGGAAGAGCTCGCGCATCTCCTCCTCGCTCTTGAAGTAAACACTGCGTGGGTAGCGCATGCGTTTACCGTCCATACGCTTGTTGCCGGTGCCCACGCAGATGAGAATATCATGCGCATCGTGATCTTCGGCATTGAGGAAGTGGGCGTCGTTGGTAACAACAAGTCCTACGTCATGTTTGCGGGCTAAACGCACCAGCTCCGGTGTGCAGCGGCGCTCCTCCTCCAGCTCATGGTCTTGCAATTCGACGAACAGGTTGTCCTTGCCGTACACATCTATGAGCTCCAACAGTACTTCTTCCGCTTTTTCCGGCTGGTCCTGCAATATCCACTCCTGCATGGGGCCGGATATACAGCCCGTCAGGCAGATGAGCCCGCGGCTGAACTCGCGTAGCGTTGCCATGTCTACTCTCGGCTTGTAGTAAAAGCCGTCCAAATGTCCGCGTGAGACGATTTTGATGAGGTTTTCCCAGCCCAAGTTGTTTTCGCACAGTAGCACCAAATGAGTGTATTTGCTGCGCCCCGGTATTTGTTTTTTTACGTCCAGCGGGGTGGGGGAAAGGTAGATTTCGCACCCCAAAATGGGTTTGAAAACCGGCTTTTTCTCATCGGGGTGCTCCTTATTCCACTCAAGGATGCCTTTATTGTGTTTTTTGACGTTCACCATGAACTCAATGGCGGCAAAAACGTTGCCGTGATCCGTTATGGCTACGGAGTTCATGCCCAACTCCGTGCACCGCTTGATGAGATCCTTGGTATGAATCATCCCATCAAGTAGTGAGTATTCTGTGTGAACGTGTAAGTGTGTAAAGGCCATAGTGCGCTGCGCATTATACCACGGTATCCCCCGTCAAGTAAAGCCGTAAGTGCTCCGGATGCTGAATTTGAGTATTGAATTCGAGCTTCAGTAAATGGGCTTTGAGCGTGCTGCCACCTCTGTAGTTTCCGGGGGGATGGTGAGCGGAGATGACTCTGTGGCAAGGAATCAAGATGGGTAGGGGATTGGTGGCGCAGATGTTGCCGACAGCGCGAGCTGCTCCTAAGCTGCCGTAAGTTGTTGTACAGCCATATGGTATGGCTGCGATGCGCTGTAAGGTTTGCGCCTGAAAAGGTGTGCCTTGGGGGAGTTTTATCGGGAGGTTAAAATAGGGTCTGTTCCCGAGCAGCCACTCCTCCAGTTGCAGAAAGCAGGTGTGAGGGAGTGTGTGTGGTTGTGGCTCAGGGGCATCAGGCGCTTCACAAGGTAGCCAAAGGCGGGTAATGAACCCGCCCGAGGTTTGGATGGCAATGCGCCCGATAGTAAGCTTTTTACTCGTTATCATTTGTTGTGGCATCCTCGTCCTCTTGGCGCCGGGCACGTTTGTTGAGGATGTGCACGATGATAATGGGAAGTCCGAAGACGATGATAAGGAGCACAGGGATGACACCCCAAAGGAAGATGTTGAGGTAGCGCGAGCAGGTTGCATCTCCTGCATCACTGCCGATTTTCCACCATCTGTACATCAGAGTGGGGCTCCACTCCAGCTCCGAGGTCGGGATGATGTGGCAGAGACCACGGTGAGCCATGGCTTCGATGACGTTGCGGTCACTGGCGATGCGGTACCAGTTATCGGCAAGTTCTTTGTTGCCGATGCTTTCATAATACAAGGCCAACTCATAAGGCGCGCGCCCTACGTACCAATCCTTGCCTTCGCTGAAGTAGGAAGCCACGGCTTCCAACATGGCGAGCCCTCGTTCGGTATCTTGTTCAATTCCGGGGGCCCCGTGAAGCTTCATGATGCCGACGTAGGTCATGGCCTCCGGCATTTTCATGCTTGCAGCGCGGTTGAAACATATGAAAGCCTCTTTGTTGTTGTTTTTATTTTTGAGGCGCAATCCTTTGCAGTATATTGCGTTGCGTATATTGAGCGTGTCTGCGATGTCGAGATAATGCTCACCGAGGGCTTCATCCTTGGTGACTCCGTTTTTACCGTTGAGATAGGAGTCCGCCAGCAACCATGCCATTTGACCGGCGTTAGGTGCTGCTTGCGCCGCATTGTGTGGAGGCGCAGCTGTATCGGCAATTTTGCGGGCGTAGGAGAGAGCTTTGGGCATGTCAGGTGTTACCCCTATGCCGTTGGCATAAGTTTGGAACAAGCGTTCGTAAGCCCAAGGCGTGGCAGCTTGCTCCAGATGAGCGATGCCGGCAGTGGCGTCTTTTTGGGTGCCGAGCCCCTCTTGCTCCATGTAGCCCATCATCTCCAGTGCTTTGTTTTTTTGCTCCGTGGAGTCTTGAGTGGCCTGTTCTTTGTATATGGAGTAGGCTTTTTCGTAAAAGCGATTGCTTTCTTCCGGGCTGAACGGTTTGAAGTATTCTCCCAGCAGGACGGAGGAGACGGCATCTCCCAATTCACTGGCCTTGGAGAGCAGGGTAACAGCTTGCTGCGGAGAGCTCTGAACGTATACGTCGCCGTGCAGGTAGAGCATGCCCAGTTCTCGGAGATGCTGTACATCACCGGCATTTGCCAGCGCTTCCTTTTGTTGCATGTACTTTTGGAACCAGGCTTTTGCCACGGCATCCTGCCCGTTTTGGGCATACTGCGCATACACCTGCTTTGTGGCGACAATATCCCCGCTGTCGGATTTTGCTTTAAGCTCCGTCAGTTGAGCCTCTAAGGCGGCGTCTTTTCCGGTGTATTGTTGTTGCTCTTGCGGAGCCGTGTTTTCATGGCCTGCTGCGAGCAATGGTGTTACCAACAGTGCCAATAGTATGCTTGTGTATCTCATCTTTCGCATTATTCTTCCTCTATTTTGAGAGTTCGTTTCGCCCGGTTCCGTTCAATATAACACACGACCCCGCTTGCGGCAGGGTCGTGCGTGTCGGTTCCATTTTTATCAGTTGTCGCCCTTGTCGTATGGACGCCGTTTGTTGAAACTGCGGTAATTCTTACGCTCACCACCGCCGAATCCGCGGCGCTCGCCATCGCGGAAGTTGCGGCGCTCACCGCCACCGAACCCGCGGCGCTCGCCATCGCGGAAGTTGCGGCGCTCACCGCCACCGAACCCGCGGCGCTCGCCATCACGGAAGTTGCGGCGCTCACCGCCACCGAACCCGCGGCGCTCGCCATCACGGAAGTTGCGGCGCTCACCACCACCGAACCCGCGGCGCTCGCCATCACGGAAGTTGCAGCGCTCACCACCACCGAACCCGCGGCGCTCGCCATCACGGAAGTTGCGGCGCTCACCACCACCGAACCCGCGGCGCTCGCCATCACGGAAGTTGCGGCGCTCACCACCGCCGAACCCGCGGCGTTCGCCATCACGGAAGTTGCGGCGCTCACCACCGCCGAACCCGCGGCGCTCGCCATCACGCGAGGCAAAGGGTTCTCTCTTGGCTCGGGGGGCCTTGCCGAAGGGTCGGTTGTTGTTTTCACGCTCGGGCTCAAAGGCCTCACCATCCGTAAACTTGGTGGCAGATTCCAATGCTTCCTCCTCGGTTTCAAAGTCAGCGGGGTTGAATACATAGTCCTCGCTGTCATCATATTCCGTGTCTTTAGCTTGCTCCGTTCGGCGGGGCTTAAATACTTGCTTGGCACCCATTAAGCCCTTGCGGCGGCGGGGATTAGTAGTTGCAAGTGCTACTTGCTCCTCGTCCATCAGCATGGCGTGGCCGGGCTCCAAATCACCTCCCCACAGGGAGCCGATGCGTACGCGCACAAGCTTCTTGACGCGTAAGCCCAAACATGCAAACATTTGGCGCACTTGCCGTTTCAGCCCCTGCTCCAGAACCACGCAAGCCCGGCGGGCACTCAGTCGTGATACGTATTTTGCTTTGGCTTGTCCCTCCGGGATGCGAACCCCTTTGAGCAGTTGGAGGAGTACGCTGCTGTCAAAAGCTTGGTCAAGTGTGACCCAGTATTCTTTTTCAATACCGCCGGACGGGTGTCCGATGCTTTGGCTCAGTGTTCCGTTGTTGGAGAAAATCAGCAGACCCTCGCTGTCTGCATCCAAGCGTCCGATGTAGTTGGCATAGCGGTATTTAGCCGGTAATAGGTCATATACGGTGCCGATGGCGCCTTGGGCATCTCGGCTGCACACGTACCCGCGCGGCTTGTTGAGCAGCAGTACCACTTCTTCCTTAGGCGTGGCGTGTCGTCCGTCCACTTTTACAAAATCTGTCGGCAGAACCCGCAGTCCGGGAGTGTCCACTGCTTTCCCGTTCACCTCTACTCGCCCCTCGGCTATCAGACGGTCTGCCGCACGGCGGGATTCATAGCCGCAGGAGGCCAAAAACTTGTTCAGGCGTACGCTGCCTTCGGGGGCAGGTGGGTATGTATTCTCTTCTGTCATGTCTCTCGTTGTGTGGCGCTCTCGCGCGCGTGTATTATCCTTAAGGAGCCTCACGGTTGTACACCGAGAGGCTCCGGAAAATGTGCTTTAGCATGCCCTCATGAGCTGAGAGCCGTGATGGTGGAATTAGGCCTCGAACTTGGTCTTCGGCAGGCCAATCGGGCTCTGACCCTGCTTCCACTGGCCGCGCTCTTTCATGAGCTTGACTCGCTCAAAACGCTTGAGGACAGAACGCTTACCGCCAACGGTACCGGTTGCTTTAAGTGTGGAGTGCTTGGACATATCTGTATTTTGATGTAAAAGGTTTATACCGCATCACTGCGGAATGGTGGTCGCCTCTTATACTCCATTTTATTCTGTTTGGCAAGTCAAATTTGCGTCTTTTTTATTCTTTTCTGCTTTTTCGTGTTTTTTTGCGGGGGAAAAAGATAAACGAACCCCAATCTGTACTTGTCAGATCGGGGCCGAAAAATTCGAGAGCGACAAAGATTTACTTCTTTTTCTTCTTTTTTACCGGTTTGCAAATCTTTTTCCAGTCGAGTACGCCTTTTCCATGACCGCTGTACAGTACATTGCCCTGCGCATCTACAATAGTAGCCTGCGGAATACCGGCGGCAGGACTGTAGCCCGGCAGGGTGTTGACAGCCGGATCTGACTTCAAAATGCACGGGAAGCCGGCTTCGTAGTGCTCAAGGTATGCTTTTGCTTCTTCCGGTGTTTTGTCATGACCGATGAGGATTACCTCAATCTTCTTTTTCTTCATTTTTTTGTAATCCCTAACCACCTGAGGCATCAGCGCTTTGCACGGACCGCACCATGAGGCAGAGTGCAGGTACACATAGTATTTGGCATTTGCCATAGGTTTGTCGTCCGTAAGAAATTCTATATCCTTAACGGCCGCTTGTACTGCAGGGACGTTGGAGTCATCCGCTTCGTCTGCGTGGCATACAGGAGTCGTTACTCCGGCAATAATACCGGATAACATGGTCAGGTATAAGAAGATGTTCTTCATGGCAAGGGCAGAGTAGCAAAAATCCGTTCCGTGGTCAAGCGTTGTGATTGCAAAACTTCACATTTTTTGAGGTCCATTCATGCTCATCATGGCAACGCTCAGTTTCCGGCGAGCGTAGCCATGATGCGGGTGAAATAGATTTGCTCGTGCAGGGCTACCAGTTGCATGCGTATAATGTCTTGGAACTGGCCGGTACCTGTGCCATGGTATCTTGGGAGGGGGGCTTGCATGCACTTGGCAGAGTGGATGTATTCCTCCCAGCATTTTTCTGCCTCGATAAATAAAGTTGCGCGTTCGGTTTGGTAATTGTTCGGAACAGTACGGAGGGGAGTGCAACTGAGGAACTCGTATGAGCTGAGCCAAGAGCCGTTAGTTGCGTCAGTAATGATGTCCGGATCGATTCCCTCCGCATCACTCGGGGCGAGTAAGGCATACAAGTATTGGCGCTTGAGTTCAAATTGTTTGATTTGGAACTCTCTTGCCTGAGCATAGGCGTTGAGACCGCCACGTCCGAAGAAGTCCCAATGCCCACCACGCACAGAGATTGCATCGGCAAAACGGTTTGCTTCCACTCTGTTGCAGTACTCTACATTGCTGACAATAACGGAATTTTGCGCAATGACTTCAAAATCTGCCGTGTAACACTCAATGAGCAGCTTTTGGAATGCGGAGAGTGTTTTGTGGTAGAGCTTTTCATCTTGTTGCAACAGCGGACTGAGGGAGTAGAGAGCGAATGCCAATTGCGCACTGTATGCTTTGCGTGCAGCTTGCAAATAGGCATCGATATGCTCCTGTACAACCGGAACTTCCTTTTCTGAAAGCTCTCCTGTTTTTATGCAATTTTGAATTTCCTCATGCAGTGTAGTCTGTATGCTTTCAAACAAAGCTGACGCCTCATTTTTACATTGTTGGGTGATGGTGGCAGGGGCTTCCGGTGTACTGCCGTATACCGGAGCTAATGTGCACCCGAGTAATAGTATAAGAAGATTTTTCATGGCCGTAAATAGTAGGTATAATCTGCCGTAAATCTGAGGTGTTGTCCAGAATAAATGTAGTCATACCAAAAAATCCAGCATCGGCGAGGAATGCCCGCCTCAGCCTTCGATGAACAGACTGTGAGATGGTTTATTTATACGCACGCGGTAGGGATTGGTCAATGCCTTGGTATGGTACACGTGGAGTTTATTGAGGTCGGAGGAGAGAATGTTCAAATAGTGAATGATCTCATTTTTCAATGTGGTTCATGTTGTCCTTGAGCAACATGCGGGGCTGTACCGCGTGCGCTGACGAGGTACCCGCCTTCTTGGCCTCCGATAATGAGATCCGGTGTGCCATCTCCGTCAAAATCTTCCACCGCCAAGTGCGAGCCGTTGAGGTGGCGCATGAACTTATTGTCCGGTGGGTTGTTAAGCTGTATGTTTTTCTTAGTGCTACCGGCAATCATGGTATCACCGTTGCGGGAGTTGAGCCAATAACTCATGGTGCCCCGGTTTATGCCGTGCAACAAATCCACTAATCCGTCACCATTTATGTCTCCGAGTCCGGGGGCAACATTGTACGTACCTCGCCAAATGAGCTGATGCTCCGTGCTGAAAGCGGGTGTATTCTTATTGCCGGTGTTGGCATAGTAGTAGAGGCCGTCAGTCAAACCGACAATGAGGTCCGGCTTTTTGTCTTTATCGTAATCTGCCACGACAAAGAAACGTGACGGGCACTTGAAATCTGCCGCTGCTGCATTCTTTACCGTATCTCCTAGCTTGATTTGCGGGATATCCTCTCCTACTACCTCAGCATATACGAGTATGCCGTCCGTACGGCGTATGATGAGCTTGCTATCCTCCAATAGCGCAGCTCCGTCCGTTTCCAACGTTTTTGCGTCCGTTGTGGTCAGTTCTTGTGGCTCGCTGAACAATAACTTGCCTTTTTTGGACTCATTCACATAGTACCACAGCCGAGAGTTGGCTTGTACGATAAGGTCATGCTTCTTCCCTTTGGTTCGCACGGCCAAAGGGACACGAAATTCGGATTTTTTGCCGAAACCCTCCGTAGGTGCGGGCAGTGCTCCGAAGTAGGTATATTGATCAACTGCCGGTTTGCTTGGGTAGCACTCATTGTAGGTCTTAGCTAGCAACCATCCGCCTTGTAGTTGTAGTCTTATGCCGGAAAACTGCCACCCCGGTGCCCACGCCTTGTTTGTATGAGGACCGGGTAGGGTAAGCTGCGCTTTCCTCACGTAGTCTCTTGCTTGTTTGACATCCGTCTCGTATGGAAATGGCATGTTATGCCAGTCTCGGCTTTCATCCAAGCTCCGGTGGTGTGCAAGTTTACTGAAATTCGCTTCATCTGCCTGAACCATGGGGATTGCGCCCCCGAGTATCATTAACAGAGCTGCTTTTTGTGCTGCCTTTTTCATGGCATTTGCTCTCATGGTTTACCGATGTTTCTACCGCTTTTATTCTATAAAAAATGATGCCTCATAGCCAGTAAAAAGTGAACTCTCAGCAGAAAATAGAATGAAAATGACCGACTGTTAAAAAAACAGCTTGACATGTGAGCAGCAATTCGTATACTGGAAATGTCCTTATAACCATGAAAACGCTTTCCATCCTTTCTGTTTTTGCTGCTGCGGCGATGTGCTTCACCGTACAGGCAGCGCCTGACATTACACCTGCCGACATTTCTGATGAAGCCCTTGAGGGGGTAGCCTCAGAGCGTCAAAAGAAGAGCCTTAATGCGTATGATTCAGCGGTGAAGAAGGCTGAGGACAGACGCGATAAGGCTATCAAAAAGTCCCGTGAGATTACGGATAAGAATGATGCGGGTATGAAGAAGACCATTCAGAAGCGTCATCTTAACTCTATGCTGCCTCCCTGCGAGCGTGAGCCCGAGGCTCCCCGTGATCCGGAGGATTACACCATCGAGTATTAATTTTCGCAGCTCCTTTTCAGTCGATAAAAGCCCCCGGCGGAGGTTTGAGCCTCTGCCGGGGACTTGCGTGTAATGCAATAGGCGCGCTATGTGGCTTACATGAGGTCGCGCAGTTCAGATATGGACAAGGGAGCCGCTTTGGCTTTATCATTAATCACTTGGTCGAAAAGCTCGCGCTTTTCTGCATGCAAGGCTAAGACGCGTTCCTCAATGGTGTCTTTGCAGACTAAGCGACAAACCGTTACGGGACGTTTTTGGCCGATGCGGTGGGTGCGGTCTGCCGCTTGATCCTCCACAGCCGGGTTCCACCACGGGTCAAGCAAGATGACGTAGTCCGCAGCCGTGAGGTTCAACCCCGTGCCACCGGCTTTGAGGGAGATAAGGAAGAAATCCGCCTCCCCGTCTTGGAATGCATCCACCAGTTTGCCGCGTTTCGCTTTAGGGGTGCTGCCATCCAAGTACAGGTAGCTATACCCCAGCTGCTCAAATTGACGGCGCACCAGTGCCAACATATCTGTGAATTGGCTGAAGATGAGTGCTTTGTGGCCTGCCTCTTTCAGCTCTTCTGCGAGTTCTGTCAAGGCGTTGAGTTTGCCGGTGCTGCCACTCCATTTTTCCTCCACCAGTTGAGGGTGGCAGCAAAGACGGCGCATGCGCATCAGTTGCGCCAATATGGTGAAGCGGTCTTCGCTGTCCTGCGCTTTGGTCAGGGCATCTCGTCGGCAAGCTTCGTACAGCGCTCTCTCTTTCTCGTCCAGTGTGATGAGGCGCGTAATCTCCGTTTTTTCCGGTAGCTCATCCAGTACATCGCTCTTCAGGCGGCGCTTTACAAATGGGGCTACGATTTTACGGAGCAATTTACGGCGTGAGGGCGTGTTGACAAAGCGCTCGCGGAATTGCTCCTGCGAGCCCAAGAAGCCGGGGTTGAGGAAATCAAAGATACTCCAGAGCTCCTCCAGTGAGTTTTCGATAGGGGTGCCGGTGGCTGCGATACGGCAAGCGCTTTTGAGCTCGCACGCTGTTTTTGCGCGCTGTGTTTGGCTGTTTTTAATGTATTGCGCTTCATCCAGCACCACAACGTTCCACTTGCGGGAGGTCAGTAGCTCAGCCTCCGTAACCAGCAAGCCGTAACTGCATACCAGCACGTCTCGCTTGCCCAAGCTTTTGACCAGTTGGGCGCGGTCTCCGTTTTCCAAGGGGTGTACATTGAGGGTGGGGGTAAATTTGGCCGCCTCTGATACCCAGTTGTTGCACACGGAGGCCGGTGCTATGACGAGCGAGGCACCATCTTTGCTGCGTGCCTGCAACACGCTGAGCATCTGCAGTGTTTTACCCAAACCCATATCATCTGCCAAGCAGGCACCGAGGCCACAGTTGAGCAAGCTTTGCATCCATTGGTACCCCTCTGTCTGGTAGTCACGCAGGGTGGCGTTTAGATTGCGCGGGCGGTAGGTCGTGACGTTGTATTTTTGCAGGATTTCCTCTGCTGTATTCCTCAAGCTCTGAGGCAGCGTTTCCGTACTGTTGCTCTGCGCCATCAACAGCATGAGTGCCGGTGAAAGCTCTACCGTTTTCTTTGTGCGTTTTCCCTTGCCGGATATGTTAGCCAACGCACTGAGCGTGCGCAGGTTTTCCTCAATATTTTTGTGCAGTTTGAGGAAGTGACCATCCTCGAGCTTGATGTAGTGCCCGGTGGATTTGTTGACATGTTGCAAAAGCTCGGAGATTTGCAGCACCATGGATTCATTTACCTGTACCTCACCGCCGATGGTAAGCCATTGATTCTCGCTTTTAGCACTGCTGATATTGAAGGTGGAAAAGCTATCCAGCTTGCTGATGTTGAGTGCTTGGCCTTCAATCCAGCGAGTTTCCAGTAATTCGGGATTGCAGAGCTGCATCTCTTCTATCATACTGAGCATCGCGTCTGAAACCCCGATTTGCCAAGTCCCGTCACCATCCAGATGTTCAAACAGCGTGGGACAGCATCCCTCTAGCTCTTTTTGCAGTTTTTGCTCATCTTGGGGCGAGCGCAGGATGCGGATGGCAGAGCCGTTCAGGTGTGAGTAATATGACTTTTCTCGGTTGTAAAATTGGACCGGCGGTAGTTCCGGGTGCAGTTCCAGCACTAGTTTGCCGTGCAACATGCCCTTGTTGTTTTCCAGCAGAGCAATGGCTTTTGGGGTAGCCTTCAGCTCTTGCAACTTGTGTGTTTGCAGCGCGCCTCCTAGGGTAAAGGCATCACCATAACAGGAAAGCACATTCATCAGGCGGTCCCGGTATTGTATCGGTATCTCTATTTCATTTTTTCCGTTGGTGTAATCATCGAGGAGCTCTATTAATTTATCCGCCCTGGGATTCGAGGCTTCGATGGCGTATTGTGTTTCATCAATTTTCTTGATGGGGATGCCGGCCCTACTTTTGTTTGTCGGCAATTTTAGTTTTAGTTTTCCCTTGTTCTCATTGAGTATGAGTGCTTGCGGTTGTTTTATCAGCTTAATGGGGAGAATCTGCTCTCCGCTGAGTTCCAGCTCTACGTGTATGTCTTTGTTGCACAGCTGTTCTGCTGTTTTAGGCGTTATTTTTGCGGAACTCCAGTCGAGGTATGCACGGTTGCTCTGTATGCCGACCAATAATTTTTTGTCCGCTTCGCTGAAGTAGTTATCATAATCACTGAGGAGAGAACTCTCGAAAAATAACTTCTTTGCTTTGGAGTATTTCCCGGACTTTAGTTTTTTGTAAACGTAAAGACTGATTTCAGATACAGAGGCGTTCTTTTTGTTGTATTTCAAGCGCCACGCGAGGTAGCCTGCTCGGTTGTTTTCAGTGTTATTACTGTTTCCTGTAAGCAGTTTTTCCATGCAATTCAGCATGGTATCGTACATGCTTACCTTCTTTTCAATCTCACAGAACGGCGGTAAATCCGTGCGGCTGAGAATGATGGCTTCCAACTGTTGCGTTTGTTTATCCGACAGGTTTGGCAAGGTCAGCAATGCATTGGCCATGTACCATGAATAAAGGGTGAGCCCTGAGTTGTGCAGGCTGAGGCATGCCTCATACATCTCGGGTATCTCGTTTTCGCCGAGATTCGGTAAATGAACCTGTTTTGAGAGGTATAAAGCCTTAGGCAGCAGTTCGATGGGGGTGGAATTGTACCAATACTCGGCAGAATAATCGGTTACATCCAAGGTAAGTGCACAATTCGTATTGGACAGAAATCCCCGCGCTGACGGTGGGTTGAAACGGCGGAGGTATTCGTACGCCATTTCGTGGTCTTTAGTGATATTTTTGCCGTATTTGATGCACATGATGCACAGCAATGGAGCCAGCAATGCCACGAACGATATTTCAGATTCACTCAGGTTCAGATTCTGATACTTTTTCGTATATAACAGGTCGTGTTTTAGCTCTTTAAGAGCATTCCATTTCCCGGATCTCCAATTTTTCAGAGCTTGAACAACTGCTTTAACATCGGTTGTCGCGTAATATTCTGTTGTGATTCGGTATGAATGGTTTATGTTGTGTGAGTATTGGGTGTTCTTAACTGCTGCACAGCTGTCAAATAAGTACCACTTGCCGGTCTGGAGAGCAATGTGCATGAGCACATCGCTGTAATCGTCTTGCTCATTTCTGACTGTCGGGGTGCGGACTTCCAACTCGTCATCCGTCAGAAGCGTTGGTAATTGTGTCAGTGCGTTGTAGCGGTATACGCTCGGTATCAGTTTGTTTTTGATTCCTTCCAGTTCTTGCGGAATAGTGGTGAGCGCTTCATCCACCAAGCGTTGGAAATAATCGACCTTGTAAGCCATGTTAATGATGGAGCTCGCTTTGAATCCGAGCTTGTGCGGTTCTCTTATGGCTAGCTCTTCCATGATTTTCCAAGCTGCTAAATCATGTCCGCTGAGTCGTAATATCCTCAGAATGAAGCTCGCTTTGGTCGGTATGGTTTCATTAAGAGGCTTATTTTGCATGATGCAAACACCAAGGTTTTTCACCCGATGAAGTAGGTTTTGGAAAATGGGCTCTTTTTTAGCCCATTTTCTTAAGACTTTTGCCGGCACTTTTGCATTCAAATGCCATACTCCAAGGAAATCTTGGCAAAAGATTTCTTCTCTGACAAGCGGGAGGAAAGCCTCGCGGAACTCATCCATGGACAACGTTCCGTATGCGCTGGCTACGCAGTGAAACAGGTCTTTGCGTTTTTGCTCCAGCGAATAGAGCGCAAAGAAGATGATTTCGAGGCTTAGCATCGGAAGCGCTTGCAGTGCTTCACGTTCATCTTCATCATTTGTGACACATTGCAGAAGCTCTGCAAGAGTTTCTTTGCTGAGTTCGGGGTGTTTTGCCACGCGTTTGGTGAGGGGTTACTGCTTATCCACCGTTAGTTTACGCCAGTCGGCAAGCACGGGGGCAAGCGGGCCGCTGGCAAGGCGCTTTCCTTGGGCATCCACCACGTAGGCTGCGGGCGGAGGCTGCAGCAGGGGTGCCGCCCCGGGCAGATTGCCCATGGCTGCACGCATGGCTGCGGGGAAGGTCGCGCCCTGTTTGTTCAGGTGCTCTTCCGCCTTGGCCGCATCATTGTCAAAGCTTTCGTATATGAGCTCTACCTTGCCGGTAGCGCGCATCTCCGCATAAGCGGCCATCACCTCCGGCAGCAGTTTGACGCAGTGTGGGCAAGTGGAGGATGAACGCACGATGAAGTAGTACTCCGCCGTTACATCCGGGCGGTTTGCACCTATGAACTCCATTTTCTTGAGTGCCAGACCTACGGGAGTAGTAGCCTCGGCCACCTCAAAGGCTTTTTGCGCTTTTTTTGCCTGGGCA
Organism: Akkermansia sp.; assembly: GCA_017415995.1. Taxonomy (GTDB): domain Bacteria; phylum Verrucomicrobiota; class Verrucomicrobiia; order Verrucomicrobiales; family Akkermansiaceae; genus Akkermansia. The sequence goes on from JAFQDN010000046.1 coordinate 57,031, forward strand.
GCGGCGGATTTCTTGGCTTTTTCGGCTTCTTTTTTTGCCTTGGTCGCTTCGCGTTTTGCTTTTGCAGCCTCACGCTTTTCTTTGGCGCTTTGTTTTTTCTTTTCTTTCTTGGCAGCAGGTGTTTCATCCGCGAATGCGGTGAACGGAGCTGCACATGTGGCGGTGCAGCTCAGTAAGAGCAGGGTCAATATAAGGCGGCGTACCATGGCGGTGGGGGAATGTAGGAATAGTTTCAGTTTTCTTCTTGCGGTGCGGCAAGCCCCATCCACTCCGCGGGCATGCGGCAGGGGCGGCCTTGCGGCATTTGCACCAAAGCGAGGCGCTGGCGCACGCTGACGCAAAGTTTGTCGTTCTCGGCGCGGCGAATTTCTGTTTTAACGTACATGGAGGACTTCTCCACCTTCTCCAAGCAGGTGTTCACCAGTACCTCGTCAGCCAAAAAAGCCGGGGAGTGGTAGTGTACCTCATGGCTGACGAGCACGAGGTGGCGTCCTTCTTTAGCCATTGCTCCGTAGTCCATGCCGAGAGTAATGGCCATTTTGGTGCGGGCTTCTTCCACCCAGCGGAGGTAAGCAAGGTTGTGCACTACGCCGCCTGCATCCGTGTCGTAATACATAACCCGATAGTTAAGAGTGTATTGTGAGTTCATGAGTCAATAGGTGAGTTAAATCCCTTCATCCAGCATGGCGAACATATCCATTTGCAGAATATCGTTCGTCGGTTCAGCCACGGGAAGTCCGTGTTCTCGTGATTTGCGACGGCGTGTTTCCTTGGGTTCTCGGGTGCCGGCACTCATTTCTAAGTGCGTCAGTATTTGTTTGGCGCGTTCGATAATAGGTTTCGGCAAGCCGGCCAAGCGGGCTACCTGAATACCGTATGATTTGTCCGCCGGACCGGGCAACACCTTGCGGAGAAACACAATCTCATCTTTCCATTCGCGCACCTCCACATGGCGGTTGCTTACTCCTGTGTGGGTGTGCTCCAAGTCTACCATTTCGTGATAATGCGTAGCGAACATGGTACGGCAGCCGATGACATCATGCAAATGTTCCGCAACGGCCCATGCTATGGAGAGCCCATCAAACGTGGCGGTACCGCGCCCGATTTCATCCAATATGACGAGCGATTTTTGCGTGGCATTGTTAAGGATGAGCGCTGTTTCACTCATTTCCACCATAAAAGTGGACTGCCCGCGTGCAATATCATCACTTGCGCCCACACGGCAGAAAATGCGGTCTACCAAGCCGATGTGTGCGGCGTCTGCCGGTACGTAGGAGCCCATTTGCGCCATAAGGGTAATGAGGGCGACTTGACGAATATACGTGGATTTGCCGGCCATGTTGGGGCCGGTGAGGATGAGAACCCTGTCATGCTCCTCGTGCATGTCCACATCATTGGGTACAAATGAAATATCTGTTTGCACCTGTTCAATGACGGGGTGACGTCCATTGCGGATAAGCAGCACGCGGCTTTCATCCAATACAGGGCGACAATAGTTGTGGCGCTGGGCGGTCTGGGCAAGACTGAGCAGTACATCAAGCTCTGCCAGTGCTTCCGCGCTGAGTTGGATGCGGTCTATGTAACCTGCTACTTCATCCCTGAGGTTGCAGAATAGCTCATATTCCAACTGGCGGGAGCGTTCATCCGCGCCGAGGATGGTGCCTTCCATCTGCTTGAGCTCGTCTGTTACAAAACGCTCTGCATTGGCAAGCGTTTGTTTGCGTACATAGCGCTCCGGTACTTTAGCATAGTTGGCTTTCGTAACCTCAATGTAATATCCGAATACGTTGTTATAGCGTATTTTCAGGGAGTCTATGCCGGTAGCAGCGCGCTCGCGTGCCTCCAGCTGAGCCAGCCACCCTTTTCCCTCACGGGATGCCATGCGCAGTTCATCCAAACGGGCATCGTAGCCATCGCGCATCATTCCTCCCTCCTTAATCGTGATGGGAGGTTCATCCACAATGGCTCGTTCCAGCAGAGCCGTGAGCTCCCCGAAGTCTCCCAGGTTTTTCAACAGCGGCTCAAAATACGGTTGGTTTGCAGCCAGTACTTGTAAATCCGCAGCTATATCCGGCAGCCGGGCAAGGGAGGTTCCCAAGGCCAGCAAGTCTCGCGCATTGCCCGCATTTTGCGCTAATCTGGAGGTTAAACGCTCCATATCCCGCACTCCCTTCAAGCTGTCTCTCAATTTGCTCATCAGGAAGGCCTCCGATAAGAAGGCTGCAATGAGGTCCTGCCTCCGTGTCAGCTCTCGGAGGTCGCAAACGGGGTGTAGTATCCAATCTCGCATTTTACGGGCACCCATGGGAGTGGATGTGCCGTCCAATGTGCCCAGTAGGGTGTTTTTCATGCCACCGCGGGCTTCCACCAAATCAAGGTTGGCACGGCTGGCGGTATCAATGAGTACGGCATGGTCCGTTGGCCTCAACGAAATACGGCGCAGGTGATCCGTGCTACGCCTCAGTTGGTGTTTGAGGTAGTGCAGGATGGCAGCCGCTGCCCCCGGGGCAGCAATCAAGCCTTCACACCCGAAGCCGGCCAAGGAGTGCACCCGAAAATGGCTTTCCAAAAACGGCACGGCAACGCCCGGTAGGAAAGTGTAGCCATCGTAAAACTGTGTAACGGGGAGTGTGGTAAAAAGCTCCTTTTGTTCATCGCTTACCAGCATTTCGCGCGGTTGGATGCGCGCTATTTCGTCCGCTAAGGCTTCAAAACTACTGTAGTCTGCTACGGTAAGCTCACCTGTGGTGTGGTCTGCACATGCCAATCCCCATGTTTTCTTCTCTTTGTAGCAGGCTATTATGTAGTTGTGCTCGCTCTCGTTGAGCAAGGAAAGATCCGCCAGTGTGCCGGCTGATATGATGCGCGTTATTTGCCTCTCTACCAGTTTGCCCGGTACCGGGGTGTGCATTTGCTCTGCTATGGCTACGCGGCGTCCCGTTTTTACCACTTGGCCGATGTAATTCTCCGCTGCGTGGTAGGGCACGCCACACATGGGTATCGTTTGCCGCTTTGTCAGGGTCAATCCTAACAAAGCGGAGCACTCCACCGCATCCTCAAAAAACATCTCATAAAAATCCCCCAAACGGAAGAAAAGCCACACATCTTCCGGTAAGCTCTGCTTCATCCGCAGATACTGGTCCATCATTGGGCTTATCTTACTATCCGTTGCCATGCGTGGCTATTATAAATGGCGCGTGGAGGGATTTCAAGCCAATTTTTACATTGCATCTGCATTTGCCGCTTTGTGCCGTACGTGCAATTTTAGTTGAGCGGAGTTTGTGTAGGGTGTATCGTGGTTTCCTCGCTTCCGTTTTGCAATAATGAGCTAAAGTCTTCCTGTAACTCTTTTGGCAGGGGACGGAGTGGCGGAGCTTGGCTGTTGAGCCTGTCCATGGTTTCAGGTTCTTCCGGTGGCGTGGTGGGTTGAGGAGATACCGTGGATGGTTCCTCCACAAGATTTGGCGAATCCGGTGATTCCGTTATGTATTGTCGGGGGGTAGCCGGAACGGGTGACTCCGGTGCGGAATCATTGAAAAGAAGTATGGCAAAAGCGGCAAGTGCCACGCAGATGCTGATAAGCATGGCTGCCAAAATACGCAACCACATGCCGGAGGATTCCTCCCCGGTGGCGTGAATGCGAATAGCCGTAATGTTGTCAGAACTGCCATTTGCTTCGCGGAGTGCGGCAAATGCCATATCCGTGAGCACTGTGCGGTGTTGTTCCGGGGATTGTGCATTCCAGTCTTCGGCATCCCACAGCTTTTCGGGTAGTTGGTTCCAGAACCCGTCGCAGCAGAGCAGGAATGTGGAGTCCGGGGTATAGTTGCTACTGAAAACGTGGGGCTTGAGGTCCGATGCCGCTCCCAATGCCTGGGTGAGGATGCATTGGTCCGGGTGGTTGCGCGCTTCCTCAGGTGAGATTTCGCCGTGGTCCACGAGGATGCGGAGCAGGGAGTCGTCTTTGGTGAGTAGCTTCCAGGATTTTGCGTTGTGAATGTAGGCTCGGCAGTCACCCACATTGACTGCGGTGTAGTGGCCGTTGCAGCAGTAGAGCACCACAATGGCAGCCTTGCCGCTGAGTGCTGCTTTGCCTCCGGCTTCTGCGATGATGGTCTTGTGCGCTTGTTGAATGGCTGTGGTAAGGATGCTTTGCGCCTCTTGGGGCTCCACTCCGGCTATGAGTTGTTTCTTCCAGGTTTCAGCCATGCAGTGGATGGCTGTTTGAGCAGCACGTGCTCCGCCCACATGCCCGCCGGCGCCGTCCGCCACAACAGCCAGCATAGCGTGGTCCGATTCCCAGCAGCCCATGGCGTCTTGTTGTGTTTCGCGGTCGCCGAGTAACGATATGGCAGTGCAGCCCGTGGCTGTTACGGCGGGGGGTAAAATGTCTATGATGATGACGGAGACGCCTGTGCTGCTGTGCTGAGTAACTGCGCAAAGCTTTTGCTGTAGGGATTGCAACGCTTGCTCCGGGGTGGCATTGCGGAATGCCGAGCTTTTCAGTAGCTGCTCCACATCGCCCTTGAATAGCGGTAAGGTGCTGGCGGTGGCGATGATGTATCGCTCCCCGATGATGGCCGGGGTGGAAGGTGATAAATCCGCTATCGGCGGAGTGGTGCCGCATATGCGTTTTCCGGCTGCATCGTCCCGGTTGTTAATGATTTCAATATTGTTGCCGTGTTGGCGGATGATGAGGGAATCTCCCGCACTGATCCAGCGGATACCCGCCGCCGTGGCCGTGAATGCAATGAGCGTTGCCTCAGCGGAATCCGGTGCCCCGCCGTCTGCCTTTTGGGTGGCCAGGGCTTTGTTGGCATCTTCCATTGCTTCCACTATGTTACCGTTGCGCTTCCCCGTATAGGCATTTTTGTAGCTTTCCACCAATAACGGTGCTACCGGAGCCCCATCCGACAAAAGAGCCAAAAAGGCATTGAGCGAGGAAGCCTCAACTTGAGGGTGTAAGTAAATATGCCCTTCTTGTTGGAGTGTGTTCTGCCACTGCGTGGCTGCTGCTGCTACGGAAAACGTGGGGAAAAAATAGGTTGTGGTTTCCATGGTCGGAGTATGTGCTGTTTATTGTATGGAGTCCCAAGAAAAAGATGAGTCGCAGAACGGGATGAACCGCAAGGTGGTACGGTCGGAAATGCTGAGCGTTTCGCCATGGCTCAGTGTTTGCTCTTGCATGGTGACAATGTTGTTATTACTGAATGTTGAAATCGGTTTTGCGCCGGGAAATTGGCAGATGGAGAACTCTCGTTTATCGTCGGCATAACGCAGAATAAGTTGCTTGGGTGCAATGGCTGCATCAAGTGGCAACGGCAGCTCGCATCCGGGGGCACTCCCTATATGGTTGGTTGTTTGCGTGATGGCTAGGCTTTGCCCTTTCATGGGGCCGGTTATGACAACTATCCAGCCTAACGGGCAGCACGGCGTGCCGGCTTTACCGGTCTCTTGGTTGTTGCCTTTGGTATCAAAAGGAAGGGTTTCCCGTTCATTGTCTTCTTCACTTTGCGAGGCGGAGACGGGGGGCAGTAGTATCTCAGAGGTGTTGATTCTTATAGACGGCGAGGTACGGGCCGTTTTGCTGCTATCGGTGGTGCTTTCTGCTGTGTTGAGCGAGCAATTTGTCATGCTGATGTACTCCTTCCTATCAATTGAAAGACTCTCTGAATAGCGATTTTGTTCATTATTTTGTTTATTATTCTGCTGCCGGAGCCGGAAACTGTTTGATGTCTATCTTCTCCACTTTGTACGTGTTGTTATTCCCGGTGAAGTACAAGTAATAAATGAGTTGATTGCTTCTGTCTATCAGATTCACGGTAATGCGGTTATCCATGATAATCATGATAGCGCTTCCCTGAACGGGAGACTCTTTTTCATCTTTGATGATGCTCTCGAGTTGCCCGTTTGCGGAGGTGAGGGCTCCTTTATGCTCTACGGTCTCCACGCGGAAAATGTATCGAGTATTTTCCGGTAAATCTGCATCAATAAGGTGCCCGGTCTGTATGTCTTCTCCCTTAAATTTGCCATCCCATTCAGCCGTGTATGTTGTCACGCCGTTTTCTCCTGTGGAGGGTTCCGAAAACCGGAAATCCTTCAGTCGATTTGTTGTTGCTTCTTGGTTTTCACAAGGGGAGGCGGTGTCCACTATGCTGTTACCCAAGTCTCTTTGGGTTTTAGGGAAGTTACTTAATGATTGATTTCCTCCGTACTTTCCCTCCTCAACAGGTTCGGCCGTTTTGCCGTAATCTGTTACCCGGTTGGGTGCCTCGCTGTCTTTGAGTATCAGCAATAGAGAGATAAGGGATACCACGCCGGCACACAAAAGACCATTAAAAAAAAGTGTTCTGAGATTCATCGTGTGTGGAAAAGGTTTATTGTATGTAGATTCTGCCCTCAAAATGGCCGAACCGCAACGGGGTTCCGCTGTTGATGGACTCGTATTGGTTCTGTTCAAGAATTTTACCTGCAATGTAAGTGCCGGAGCTGGAGCCAATGTCTTTGAGCATAAGTTGAATTGATTCTCCGTTGAAGGTTATCTTCAGTGTGGCATGGAAGCGGGATACTGTTGAATCCGTAATGCAGATGGTATTATCCAAGTGCCTACCTATGCTGATAATCTGCTCCTCTTGTTGTACTTCCAGCGGGAGCTTTTTTTCAAAGAAATCGTTTTTATGGGTTTTACCGCGCAGCACCAAGGTGGTGCTTTCTTGTCCGCATAGTTTTGTAACGCCGGGGGTCGGTTTGCCGTCCGCCTCTTGTTCGTGTTCTTCTTGTTGCGGTTTGGCTTCAGTTGTAGTCTGTGCTTTTTTGCTACTCACAATAAAGAGAATCGCAAACAGTATAGCTGTGCTGACGGAGGTGTAAAAAATAATTTTCTTGGTGGGGCTGACTTCTGGTGGAATCGCATCCGGATTCACTTGCTTGAGCAACAGGAAAAACTGCTTGCTCCGTGTGTTCCCGCATACTTCAATGAAGACTTCTTCTCCTTTGTTAAGATGGAATGATGTGCGGGTTATGATGCCACTTCCGGGTAATGGTGTGAGGGTATTGGCGCTTATTTTCGTCCCCCTATTGCTTTTCGGATGTATTTTTATGGCGAAAACCCCGTCTGCCCCCACGGTGAGTTTTTTGCGTATGGCCACCTCGCAAATTCCCGATGCCGGGGCAGTGTAGGAGAACCACGCGGATTTGTCCCCAGTCTTTGCGCCGATAATCCACGTCAGGTATGTATTGTAATCGTACTCTCCGTGCTCTTGCCTCGGGGTCAATTCTACGGCATTTTTCTGCAGAGCTTCTGCAAATAGCTCTCCTTTTCCTGTGGTGTATCCGTATTCTTTGTAAATATCCGATAGCAAGCGTGCTTTCGGGAGCGGGTATGCATATGCTGCATCGGTGTTACGGTTAGTGTAGCTATCTTCCTCGCGGTACGCTGCGATTACATCCGCAAAAGCGTTTACCGTTGCTGCATTATTGTGATACCCCTCATCTGAGCCACAGGGAATTCCGTTGAAGTATTGTTTCGGGGCGGAGAAAACCGGCATGCGTTTTACCCGCGCGTACTTCTCATTTTGTTTGAAGTTGCGTGTGCTTTCAGAGGAAATGCCGTTGAATTGCCACTCATTGTAGCCCATGATGGTAGCGTAGATGTTTTCCTCATCCTCATAATGGTAAAACCCGGCAGCTTGCATGGACGCTTGGGAGCCCGGCTGAGCCGTTTGGATGCGTGGGTGTCCGGCTCCGAGCATGTGCCCGAACTCATGCTCTAAAACGTGGTATGCTATGTTTGCTTGTATTTTATCAATGGAAAAGCAGATGACGTATGCCGACTCGCTCAGGAGCTCGTTTTTTTGATTCAGTTCATATTTGCTGAAATTATAGGCATTGTGCGCCATGCCGTATGTTTGCGCAGGCTCTCCGGCACAGCGGGCATCCACGAATAGGATAACCAAATCAGCCTCTGTTCTGTTTCGTTGCTCATTGAGCTCGTGGCTTGTTGCAGCGTAGCGGATGGCATCCTTAATAATCGTTTTGCTCGGGCTTTCGTTGTTGTTTTTGCCTTTGGGATTAGCATTATATGTCTCCAGAACATAACTGCCGCAACTTTCAACCCTGACGGAGTCAAGCTCGGAGTTGTTCAGCAGGATGTTGATGTTTTTTATGCTTAATTCCGTGGGGGTATGTGTTGAGCTGCTACCCAAGTAGGCTACTGCCGATTGGTCATATACACATAATATCCGGATGGTGGTTGTATGGGGGAGGGCAGGCTGCTCCTCTGCTGTGCTCAGACCGGTCAATATGATAATGCTGACCAGTAGCATGCAGATAAGACGCTGTGCTGCAATCCTCAACATGGTATCCCTTATTAAATCTTAAAATGTTCCGTTATAGCCTCCGTATATCGTTGCTGTAGATGATTTCTCCGGTGAGGGGATTGCGTATCCATTCCCCGCTTTCCGGCTCTACCGGTCTGGTTCTTTCCTGTGGCACCATGCGTGTTACGCACATGAGCTCGCTCAAGGTGGTGGTGTAGTTGCCGAATCGCAGTACTTCCTGGTCCGTTACCTCTGCTCTGGTGATGCGCTGCCAGCCTCCGTTGCGGAATATAAAGGTGCCGTTCGTGCTCTGCAAATCCTCCAACTGATAATACCCCTGCCTGTTCGGGGAAGTGCTGACGCGTGCATGGCGCCGACTGAGGCTTTCTATGCCACTGCCGCACGGTATCAAATCTGCCGGAGTTTGTCGTCCGATGATGAGTGTTTCATTCATGTGTCTTCTCAATCAATATAGGTTATGTGGATGCCGTCATTACTTACGCTGATGTCCGCAAGCCTCACGGGTTGTCCTTTCTGAATATCCCGGATGCGGATGCGCTTGTCATGCTTTTCTACTTTGCCTTGCACCGGCGAAATAGTAAGCTCCAAAACGAGTTCCTGCTGTTGGTACTGTTCATCCTGAATTTTTGCTGACGTCTTTTGCAGGTAGGGATTGCACAAATTGTCAAACACGTTGTAGGAAAGTGGTTCTATAGTAGCAACAATGCTGTATGTGCCGTTTTCCGGAGCAGGGTGCAGCCATGTTTCTTGCCCCACATGGGTGTATCCTAAATGTGTTGCGGCTGATTCGTTGTATTGTGTGTGCTCGCCACTGAAGTCCACTCGGGTGTTGCCGATTTTTTGTTCAACTATTAAATTCGCATCGTGGAGGATGAAAAACTTTCCCTTTTCGTATTCATGCCGACACGTAAGGACAACTGATAATGGCAGGCGCAGCTCGCTTTGTTGCTCCTTGTGAGTGTCATCCGTTTTTTGGTAAAACGGAAAAACGACCAAGCACAAAATCATGAACACTCCCATGGCTGAACAAAATAAATCCAGCGCTGAGAGTGAGAAGATTGTGAACTCACGGCGTTTCTTTTTCATAACTGACACAGTGCAGCAGAGAGCCCGTTGCCGGTGTTCTCCTGCTCGCAACAGTATATATTATTTGTCCCGCCGTGTACAGCTAATTTGCGTGCGGTATGAATTTTTTAAGCTCTGAAAATCAATTTAGCTCATTACCGGCAGGCACTTGCGGCTCTTTTACCGTAACGCTGTAAGTTCCGGTGTCCGTGTATTCAACGGTGTAATTTTTGTCGTTATGCTGAAATTGCAAATAAGTGAGTTTTCGGTTTTTCAGGGACAACTTCGTTCCACCGTCTTCACAAGATACGGAATTGCCCTCTATGTTGAATTTGATGAATTTAAAGGAGATGCTTTTACCGTCTTCAAGTTTAATGGTGACGGCTTGCTTGCTGGAGGGGCTGTCTGTATGCAAATCCTCCGGAGTAAAGGTATAACCGGATGTGCTTTTTGTAATGGCTCCTACGTAGTAGGCTGCCGTTTCGCGGCCTGCTTTAATCGGTGTGTATTTAACATCGGAGGAAAGGAGATGTTTACCGCTTTGCTGTTGCAGTCCCGTGGGGGGCGTGGTTTGATGGTTCTTCCCGGTGTAGGGGTGCTGTGGCAGCGGAATATTGATGACCCCTTGTCGGTGTAGCAGTGTGAGTAGGGATAGCACGAACAGCAGTGCTGAAATGATGATGCCGGTGATGATGCTTCTTTTCTCAGACATGGCAGAGTGTCTATGGTCTCGTAGGTGGAATGTCAGGCAGAATAAACGGTAAACTTGCAACTGCCCATGGTGATTCTGTCCCTGTTGCGCACTTTGTGCCATTCTCCGGAACGCAGTCGCACTCCGTTGAGGTAGGTGCCGTTTCTGGATTTAGCATCGCTGATGTGCAATGCCGGGCTATGCTCGTCTCTTATCAGCTTGAGGATGGCGTGTACTCCGGAGATGGTAAAGTCTTTGATGGTGTGGTCGGCTGCTTCGTTGCGCCCAATGATGAAATCTTGCTTGGAGGATATATCCGACAATTTTATGGTTATTTGCGTTTCCTGACCATCGGAAAGTGTGCCGCGGAGGGTAATGGTTCCGGCTTCCGTCATCGGGTGGGCTTCTTCTCTCATCCTCATCGTATGGTCGGGGCCGAAGTATTGCGTTTTAGCCGAATTTACATTGTCTTCTACCGGGACCGGCGGTTGTTCCTTGAGGGGCTGCGGTTGAGCCGTTGTGTTTTTTTGCGCTTTGGAGGTGTCGGTTACATCGGGCGTCTCAGCCACCTTGCGGATAAAGTGCGCCATCATCATCAGCGCTAACATGCAGATAATGCACAAGGCATAATCTACATCCTCCCAGCCCGTGCTAGGGGGCTCCGTTGCGGTGGGCGTGCCGAATGTGGCGAGCATGGAAAACAAAAGGGGGCTCATCTCTGTGAATGGGGGTATTTTTGTTGAGTGTGAGAGACGTCAAGCAGGCGGTTGATAAAGTGCTCCAGGCAGTAGTGTGAGCATTTGTTCAGGTTGCTTTCCTCTTCCCCCTGTACATAATGCATCAGGCACATGAGCACGCATGACATCAGCAGGGCTAAGAGGGTGGTCCAGAATGCCACGCTCATGCTGCTGATGACGTTCGGTAGCAAATCTCCGGATGAAATATCCCCGGCAGAGGCCGCCTCCAATGCTTTTAGGATGCCCCAGACCGTGCCGATGAATCCGAGCGTAGGCAGTAACCACGCAATGTAGCGTATCATGTTATACCCGAGGTCAATCTCCGTGTTGCGGGCTTCGGTTTCCGTGTTAAGAACGGCGGTAGTCATTTCCAGCGATTTCGAGGACTGGAATTGTGAGGCCATCATCCTGATAATAATACCGAGGTGCCCACAAGCATTGTTGTTTACCACATTGCGGTGAATTTTTGCCATGTCTTTAGAATCGAGTAATTTTTGCGGGTTTTCCGGCAGTAGGTGCATGTGTAGCTCCTTTTTGTCATTTTTGAGGATATTCCACCGCACGTATATTTCCCCCAATCCACACAGAAACGCCACCCACATGGCATTTTGTGCGGCAAAGATGTTGATGCTCCCGGTTGTCTCATGCTTATCTACGAGAAAGCACGCTAATTTAGGCGGCAAGGGGAGGGCGTTGCAAAGAATGATGATGAGTAATGCCAGCATGATAGCATTGCACATCACGTTGATTCGTATCTGTTTGTATTGTGATTTCATCCCTGTGTGAGTTCGACTCTTTGCGGCGTATTCGGGGCAACTCTACATCCACCTTGGCGGTTTGTAAATAGAAAAGTACCGTCAGTGGGTACAATTCGCAAAGCCGTTGCGCCGGAATATGTCGCGTACGGATTCGGTGAGCTCTGCCTCCGGTGGCTCTACATCTGCCAAGGAATAGGTAAGCCCCAGCTCTGCCCATTTGAACTTGCCCATTTGGTGAAATGGCAGAACATCCACTCGCGCTATGTTGCCCAATCCGTTGGCATAGCGCGCCAGCTTTTCTATATCTGCCGGGTTATCTGTCCATCCCGGTACCAGTACGTAGCGCAGCCATACGGCTTGTTTGCGTGCTGCCAAGCGCTCCGCAAAATCCAAGGTCGGTTGCAGGTCTTGCCCGGTGAGTTTTCGGTATTGCTCCGGATTCCAGGCTTTGATGTCCAGTAATACCAAGTCGGTGGCATCCAGTAATTCGTCATCGGCATTGCTGCCCAAATGCCCTGATGTGTCGATGCAGGTGTGCAACCCCAACTCTTTGCAGGCTTTCAAAATGGCACGGGTGAATTCCGGTTGGAAAAGCGGGTCTCCGCCGGAAATGGTGACGCCTCCGCCCGCCGCTTTGATGAATCCGGTGTAGCGCCCTATCTCCTCCATGACATCCTCTACCGTACGCTCTTTCCCGCTGCATTTGAATGAGGTGTCCGGGTTGTGGCAATAGCGGCAGCGTAAACTGCATCCCGCTAAAAACAGAACAAAACGCACCCCGGGCCCATCTACTGTGCCGCAGGATTCCACTGAGTGTACCGATCCGTTTAGCATGGTGTTTTTCCGGTTCTTTGTTTTCTCTTACTGTCGGAGGTTTCCGTTTGCCGTGTGGCTATTCTTCTCTCCGCCCACCGATGCTAACACAGACACCTGCTACTTGCAAGAAAATTGACGCAGTTCCCAGGGCAAACGCATTGGGCGACGTGTCATACAGAAAATACGGCTTCAAAAATCTTTTTCATGTATTCAACATCCACAGCACAAGCGAATTGCATGTTCTTTACGGATAGTTTTTCGTTTGTGAGCTTCTTATATCGCCTA
>JAFQDN010000047.1 GCA_017415995.1 Akkermansia sp.
CAGTCGGGATTTCCCCTCGAACTTCCTTTTCCACGGTTCGTTACCTCCTCGCAGTTGTTCTTCAGGTCTGGGATTCCGCATCATCGCGGCTCCGCGCGGACTTTCACCGCAGTGCGCATATCGCGTCGGTCGTACAAAAAGAAGGCGTTGATGAGTCGGCGCATCCACGACTTTCTCAATTTCGAGCACAACCGGAAGTCCGAGAGAGTGAACGTAACGCAAAGCCCGGCTTCCAAGCCCCTGCCCGCGTCTTCCCTCCATAATAGCTAAGTGCTCAACGTAAAGACAATGAGACAAATTCCAATAAAAAAGCAATCCGACAAAGCCGCAGACATCAGACAAGTGTAAACAAACAAAATCCTGCCTATCTTGCATAGCTAAAGCCTGGTAGGCATACGGTCTTTGCTCGGACAAGGGAAAAGCGTGCTCATAAAGCTGCCATACAGCTGCAAAGTTTGCATCATTCACTGATTTCAGACGCTCTACCACCAACATGTGCGCGATAGTATCGCCTCTGAAAGTGCTTTTCAAGTCATTTTTCAGTCTTTTTTGGTATGATTACGGATTTTTTATTGGACGACTGAAAAAAAGTGGTGTAGAATGAACACATGCGCAATAAGTGGAAAATTAAAGAGCTCAAGGATTGTGAGTCTACGTTCACGGAAGCAAGAAAAATGCCGGCGTGGTCCATCGTCAGCAGCATTCGCCAAACTAAAGGACGCGGCCGTTTCAACCGTGCCTGGTTCGGTGAAGAAGGCGGACTTTGGGCAAATTACAACCTCCCGCTTGACCCGCATACCAACAGGCCGTGGGGCTTAATGCCTCTCGTTGCCGGCGTTGCACTTATTGAAACGCTAAAAAAATACAACATTAAAGGCTTGCGTCTTCGCTGGCCGAACGACTTACTAGTCGGCAGAAACAAACTTGCCGGTATTCTCGTAGAGCGCCCTGCTGCGGACATGGTATCCGTCGGCATCGGCATCAACGTCTACAATAACATGGTGAAACTCCAAGGAGCCACCACGGACGTACCCGTAAGACTGGCCGATATTGCTCCCAATAACTGTCCTCCCGTCAACAAGCTGCGTGATGAACTCGCAGACCAGCTGGCAGAGGCGTTCACCCTCTTCACCGAGCAAGGTCCTACCCCCATCTTGGAAAAACTCAACCAAGCGTGGGGACCCAGCCTTCCGGTTGTCGCCATTACGGATTCCGACCGCATTTGCGGTTTCTTTACCGGCATTGAGCCGGATGGTTCCCCCATCCTGCGGCGTGCAGACGGCAGCTCCATCACCGTGCCTGCCATCTCCATCAACAGGCTCAAGGAGCTAATTTGAGCAATCACGCCATTCCCGGAGCATCATTTCTCGTCTTTTTTTCACAAAAACAAGATTAGATATTGACTCAGGCGTGTAATTTGCTATATTATGCCGTTAAGGGTTCAGTGAACAAGCCCGTATTACTAAAGTGGACGACGACATCATTAGCACGGAAAAGATTATTGCGGATCGCAAAACATTCTACATTGACCTCAAGAGCAACGCCAGAGGTCGGGTGGTTCGCATTACGGAAAAAGTAAGTTCAAACCGGGATCGCATCATGGTTCCGGCTGAGATACTGGACGATTTTATCGCGGCACTGGAAGATATACGCCGCGCTAATCAACAAAGCTGAAGTAATCAGCTGCTTTTGCTCCACCCACGGAAAAACAATTATCAACTTTTCCGAGCATTCGACATAACTGCACACCAAAGCATTATGTAAATACAGCAAAAGACCGTGACACACTTTGTGCTGGACAAACGGCTTTGCATAGTGTTTAATAGCGGCGAGGCAGGGTTTCCTGCTAACAGCAAGTTTCACAACTAGCTTATTCGCAAAGTCATGAGGAGAATTAAAGTACTGAAGTTAGGTTGGGAGTTTCCGCCGCTCATCAACGGTGGACTCGGAGTTGCGTGCATGGGTATTTCCAAAGCCCTTGCCAAGAAGGTGGATCTTTCCGTAATCGTACCCAAAGCAAAACCGGGTGCCGAGTATGAGGGATTCAGCCTGACAGGCATCAACAATTTGCAATACTCTGAGATGGAGACCCAGAGCGAAGGCTACACCTACGAGAGCTTCACCGTAGTGGGCAAGGCTCCGGTAAATCTGGATCCTTATGCAAGCACGGAAGGTACTCCCGGCAACATCACCTTCACCAAGGAAGGCAAACTGCTCTTTTCCAAGGTACACAAGGCGGATTTGGAATTGTTTACCGGTAAGGAAGACCTTTATGCGGGTGATTTGGCTCGCAAGGTTATCGAGTTCTCCAAGATATGTGCAGTAATGGCCCGCGGTTATGACTTTGACGTGGTGCACGCACATGACTGGATGACCTACTTGGCCGGCGTGGAAGTTAAGAGAGCAACGGGCAAGCCGTTGGTAGTACACCTGCACGCCTCACAATTTGACCGCGCCGGAGCAGATGCCCGCGGGTGGATTTACGACATCGAGAAATACGGCATGGAACATGCCGATGCCGTAATCCCCGTTTCCAAATACACCGGCACCGTGGCAGCAGGACACTACGGCATCGATCCCTCCAAGATTTTCCCCGTCCACAACGGCGCCGACCCCGTCCACGTATTCCATACCAAGAAAAAGTTCCCGGAGAAGCTTGTACTTTTCTTGGGTCGACTCACCGCCCAGAAGGGACCGGAGTTCTTCCTCCAAATTGCAGCTAAGGTATTGGAACAGACGGATAACGTACGTTTTGTGATGGCAGGCACAGGCGAGAAACTGCGCCAGCTGATAGAAACCGGAGCTTTCCACGGCGTGGGCGACAAGTTCCACTTCACCGGATTCCTCAACAAGCAGAAAGTGAACGAGCTACTGAGCATGACGGATGTGTACTGCATGCCCTCCGTATCCGAGCCGTTCGGACTTTCCGCACTGGAGGCAGCCCAGTTCAACATTCCCGCAGTCATCTCCAAACAGAGTGGCGTAGCCGAGGTAATGAAGGGAGCACTCAAGGCGGATTTCTGGGACGTCAACATGATGGCCAAGCACATTGTAGACCTCATTACCGACGAAGAGCTCTACAAGCAGGTAGCAGAACAAAGCGCCCAGGACATCAAGAACTCAAACTGGGAGACCGCGGCAGACAAGATGCTGCGCGTGTATCACCACGTACTCGGATGGTAACCCTAACCCCCTGACCAGGCAATATGAACATTTCCTTAACATTTCACGCACATCAGCCGAACCGACTGACGCCGTACGACTTTTTCAAGATCGGCGAGCACGCATTCTATGAGGATGACGAGCTCAACGGGCGGGTCCTGAGCCAAGTAGCTGAGCGCTGTTACCTGCCGGCCAACCGCCTCATGAAGCAGCTCATCGAGCTCTCCGACGGCAAGTTCAAGTTCTCCTTGGCACTGTCCGGGGTTATCTTGGAGCAAGCCAAATACCACAGACCGGACCTCATTGCCTCCTTCCAGGAGCTGGCAGAGACCGGCTGCGTAGAATTTTTGGCCATGCCCTATTACGGCTCACTTTCCTCGCTGTACTCCACGGGTGAGTTTGCGGAACAAGTCAATGAGCACATGGATTTGATAGAAGAGCTGTTCGGGCAGCGTCCGACAGTGCTGTGGAATACCGGCATGCTCTACTCCAACGCCATTGCAGCGCAGGCATACGATATGGGGTTTGAGGGCATCATGGCAGATGGCAACAGCCGCATGATGTCGAACCGCCATACCAATGACCTGCAGTGTGCACCGCTCATTGCAAAAACCAAGACCATCATCCGCAATCGCCACCTCTCCAATGACTTGGCCAACCGCCGCACGGATCCCAGCTGGAGCGAATACCCGCTCTCGCCCTACACATTTGCGGAGTGGCTCGGGCAGCAGGAGGGACAGGTTGTAAACCTTTCCATGGACTACGAGACCTTGGGAGAACGCCAACCGGATACCACGGGCGTATTTGAGTTCTGGCGCACCATGATTATGGCAACGCTCTTCAACGGCAACACCTTTGTAACGCCAACGGAAGCCGTGCGTACCTTCCCCTCCACCGGCACCATCGATTGCCCGAATCCGGTAACGTGCTCCACATTCGGAACCACCACGCACTGGAACGGCAACGTCATGCAACAAGAGGCGCTCAAGAAGATATATGATCTTGAGACTTCCGTGAAGGACAGCGAAGACCGCGACATGATTCACGTGTGGCGCAAATTGCAGAGTGCGGACCATTTCCACTACATGGAGAAGAGCAATGGGTTCACCCCCTATCCTTCCCCGTTCGATGCATACATCTACTACATGAACGCATTGGCAGACTTACAGGTACGAGTCAAGCGCGAAGCAGAACTCATCCACAACGCCAAGAAGGCGACACTTGCCTGACACAAGATTTATTCTCATTCTTTCACGCACCCGGCAGCACGGAAGCAGCCGGGTGCGTGCGTTTATGGCAAAGGTAGAGAACAAGAAAACGCCAAAGAAAAAGAGCCATGATGAGTTTAGCCTTGATTGTGGAGCACAATCAGGTATAATAACGCGCAAAGATTATGATTGAACAGTTACGCAAACGACTTCTGGATCGGGAACACCCCGTACGCATTCATCTTATCGGCGTAGCAGGTGCCGGCATGAGTGGCTTGGCACGCATGCTGCTTGAAATGGGACACCGCGTCAGCGGCTGCGACCGCGTAACAAGCACGGAAACTGAGAGACTGCAGCAAGCAGGGCTTGTATTCTCATGCCCGCACAGCGCGGAATCCGTACAAGATGCGGAAATCATCATCTACTCCAGCGCTATCCGTGAAGATAATGTAGCCTTGGCAGCAGCCCTGAAAAACGGCAGTCTTTGCCTGCGCCGTGCGGAGTGTTTGGCAGCAATCCTCAACAATAAGAAAGGCGTAGTTGTAGCCGGCACACACGGCAAAACCACAACCTCCGCCATGTCCGCTCACCTACTGCGCGAGGGACGCATGCGCCCGTGCCACTATGTGGGTGCGGAAATTCCCGTACTGGGAGCCAATGCACACTGGACAGAAGACAGCGAATACTTGGTGGCAGAAGGTGACGAAAGCGACGGCACGCTCGTCAATTACATCCCGGAACACAGCATCATCCTCAACATTGAGGCGGAACACTTGGACTTCTACCGCGACTTAGAGCACATCAAGAGTGTGTTCCACCGCTTATGCCGCCAAACGCGCGGTAAACTCATCTACTGCAAGAACGATGCAGGTGCGCATGATGTGTGCTCTCAGTACCCCAACACCATTTCATACGGTTGGCAGGATGCGGACTACACCGCCACCGACATGACGGTAAAACGAGGGCGCACCCTCTACACCATCAACTACAAAGGGGAGCCACTCGGACGCGTGGAGCTGGGCATTCCCGGCAGACACAATGTCCTGAACTCACTCGCCGCCACAGCACTTGCCCTAGAGCTGGGGTGCGATTTTGCCAGCGTCACCCGTGGGCTTGTAAGTTTTGCAGGTGCACGTCGCCGTTTTGAAACAAAATACCTTTCCCGCCACTACAGAATAGTGGATGACTATGGCCACCACCCCACGGAAATTGCAGCGACCCTGCAAACAGCGCAAAGCCTGAAACCGGAGCGTTTGGTTGTCATCTTCCAACCCCACCGCTACACACGTACGCAATTGTTGCGCGATGATTTTGGGCGAGTTCTGCAAAATGTAGACAAGCTGTATGTGGCAGATGTGTACCCTGCCAGTGAGCCTCCCATTCCGGGCATCTCCGGGCAAACCATCGTAGACGCCGTACAAGAGAACGGCCCGGTGGATGCAACCTTCCTGCCGAACTTGAGCTTAGCACACCACGTGGTAGGCAACGCACTGCGCCCCGGAGACATGTTCATTACCCTCGGGGCCGGCAACGTGCATGAAACCGGCACCAAGATAGCGGCAGATTTACGAGTATTGGCAGAGATGCAGCAAGAGTGCGGAGACGATATCAACTTCCGCCTTTACGAGCCGATGAGCAAACACACCACCATGGGAGTCGGTGGCGAAGCTCAATACTGGGTGGAGCCCAACAGCTTCAGCCAAATGCAGGCCGTCGTAAACTTCTTCAAAGATCGCAACATCCCCGTCCACATTGTAGGGCGTGGCTCCAACCTTATTGTGCGAGAGGGAGGCATTCGCGGTGCGGTTATCCACCCCTGCTGTGGCGAATTTGACAAAATTGAAATGAGAGGGCGCAACATAGTGGCGGGAGCCGGCGTAAAGCTTAAAAAACTGGCAGCGTTTGCAGCACAAAACGGCATTGCCGGGTTTGAGTGGATGGACGGCATCCCCGGCTATGTGGGAGGAAGCCTGCGCATGAACGCCGGAGCTCTCGGCGGCGATATGTGGAGCGTATTCCGCTCTGCCATTGCACTTAATGAAGACGGCGACATTGTAGAGTTTGATAAAGAGAACATGAAAGGTGCCATTTACCGCCGCATTCCGGAGTTCGAGCACAACATGGTGATGCAGGCAACATTCTGTGGCACACCGGATGACCCGCAAGCCATCGGAGCCCGCATGGACGCCAGCCGCAACCACCGCAAAACCACGCAGCCCTTGGCTCCCAGCGCCGGCTGCACATTTGTAAACCCGGAGGAAATCCCCGCCGGCAAGCTTATCGATGAGCTCGGTCTCAAAGGATTCCGCATGGGTGGCGCACAGGTTTCCGAGGTTCATGCTAACTTCATCATCAATGCAGGAGGAGCCAAAGCGACGGACATCACGGAGCTTATTGACTTTATCCGCAACAAGGCAAAAACGGAGCGAGGAATCACACTCCGTACCGAGGTACAAGTAATCGGCGACCGTGAGCCGCAATTCTGATTCTAACACAACATATTTTCATGAAGCAACTTACAAAAGAAACGGCCATCGCACTGCTGATGGGAGGCCCCGGCTCAGAGCGTTCGGTTTCCCTAGTATCCGGAAACGCAGTTTTGGAAGCCCTCCGCCAAGAAGGATTCACCAATGTAACGCCGGTTATTGTTGAAGAGGAACGCCCCGCCATCCCGGCCGGTACCGAGCTGTGCTACAATATGATTCACGGCACCTATGGCGAGGACGGTGGATTGCAGGCATATCTGGAAGAGCTCGGCATTCCCTATACCGGAGCAGGCTCCGTCACCAGTCGCAATTGCTTTGATAAAATCCTCACCAAAAAGGCTTTTGTTGCAGCGGGTGTTCCTACCCCTGCGGATGAAATCATCCGGCCCGGGCAAATGCCCACCATCGGAGTTCCCTGTGTTATCAAACCTCCCTGCGAAGGCTCTTCCGTCGGCGTAAGCATCGTTAAAACGCAAGAGGCGTTACCCGCAGCCGTTGCCGAAGCCGCAAAATACGGCACCGATTTGCTTGTAGAGGAGTACATTGAAGGCAAAGAGCTTACCGTTGCCATCTTCAACGGCACCGCCCTGCCCGTCATCCACATTGCCCCCCGCGAAGGATTCTACGATTTCGCTAACAAATATCCGGCACTTTCCGGTGGCGTGGGCTCAGACTACATTTGCCCGGCCGACATCACGGAGGAAGAAACGAAAGCCGTACAAGCAGCAGCGCTGGCAGCATACAGCGCGCTCGGGGTGGAAGTTTACGGCCGTGTTGACGTCTTACTTACCGCTGATAGCAAGCCCTACGTATTGGAAATCAATACAATTCCCGGCATGACAAGTGCCTCACTCTTCCCTAAAGCAGCAGCTGCCGTCGGCATCTCCTTCGGTGAGCTCTGCACGCGTATTGCTGAGATTTCTCTTAATCAGACGCGCGGCTGATAATGAAAAACAGCCCCAACAGGTACCGCACGCCCAAGGCGCAGGACAACGTCCGCGAGCTGGAGAAAGAGCTTTCATTCAAGGAAAGACTCTTCAGCATACTTGCTCTCAAGCGAGGCATGAACCGACTGAGCAAATGGATGCTCATTGTCGTACTGGCCTTGGCCGTGGGTACCGGGCTTACATATTTCGGCTTTTACCTGTTCGACGCAGCATACGGGCGGAATCTGCAATCCATTACCTACACCTCCAAGCACGGCATACTCAGCAAGCAGCAAATGCTCAATATGATTGGTGTAGAAGCAGATACGGACTTGGATTCTCTGCCTTTAGACGAACTGGTTGAAAAACTCAACAGCCACCCGGCAATCTGCTCTGCTACCATCACACGCAAAGGAACCGACATGTTGCACGTTGACATCGTGGAACACGCCCCCATTGCTTTTGTGGAAATGGCAGACAGCGCCATCACCGGCAAATCCATCCGCCTCTACGTCAGCCCTGAGGGAACTCTCTTCTCAGTAGATCCGGAGCTGCACGCAAAGTTTAACAACCTGCCGGTTTGGTTATTGAATGTGGGAGACGTCAAAACCTTTACTCCGGGAGCCAAACTTTCCCCGGAACTCTGTGAGCCGATACTCGAGCTCATCATCGCCTCCAACAGCTATGACCTCCTCGAGCTGCCCGCCATCTCTACCATACAATGCCCGGACCGCTATTCCCACCAGTGGAGAATCATCCTACACTTGGAAAACGGAACCGTGGTCTTCATGAGTAAGTTTGCAGACATTCAAGATCAACTCTACAAGCTGGTTCGCATCATCGGCCATGCTCGCAGTGTTGGCAAGCGCCTTAAAAGCGTTGAAATTGCGCCCTCGGAGTATCCCTCGTTCCGGTATGCGGATGAAGATAGTTAAGTATTGCATAAAAATTCGTCACGCTTGACCGTTTTTGCTTGACAAGGCATTGATAGTGCGCTAGAATACGCGCACAAGTTCCGGTCTACAACAGAGATTGGAGCGGGTCTGAGACCCGCTCTTTTTTTGTAGCAGACTGACGCTCATAACACACCACATCACCGATATGGCAGCCACAGACATCTCCGCACTGATCGATTTCTACGTTCGCGAAAAAGAGCTCACCCGCGATCGCGTCATCCAGGCTCTTGAAGCCTCATTCCTCACCGCCTATGCCAAAATGGTACCGGGCGCAGACCGCATTCGCAATATTCGTGCCGTCATCAATCCTCAGAAGAACTCTGTAAAGATTAAAGCAGAGATGGAGATTGTTCCGGATGAAGAGCTGACAGACCCCTACAACGAAATTCCGTACACCACAGCGCAGGAGCTCTACGCCCGTAAAGGAAAGACTGCCGAAATCGGCGAAACACTTTCCGTAAACATCACCCCGAGTGATTTCGGGCGCATTGCCGTGCAGACCGCCCGCCAAACCATGCAGCAACGCATCCGCAAAGCTGAGCAGGAGATGCTGGCGGAAGCATTCCGTGACCGTGTCGGTGAGTTGGTGACCGGCACCGTACGTCGCTACGACAAGGGAGATGTTATTGTGGAAGTCGACAAGTTTGAAGGGATTGTTCCCTCCAAGCAGCGTATCCCCAAGGAGGATTACGCCCCGGGCGACAAGCTGCGTTTCTACGTGGTGGAGGTAAGAGAAAGCGCCCGCGGGCATGAGCTCATCCTCTCCCGCAGCCATGCCAACTTGGTACGCCGTTTATTTGAGAGCGAGGTGATAGAGATTGCCGAGCACACGGTGGAGATTGTCAACATCGTGCGTGAGCCCGGCTACCGCACCAAGTTAGTTGTGCGCAGCGAAGACCCGAACGTGGATCCCATCGGCGCATGCGTCGGTATGCGCGGTGCACGAGTCAAAAACGTCGTTAATGAGCTCAACCACGAGAAGGTGGACATCTTGGAATACACGGAAGATAAGGCCGCCATGGTTATCGAGTCCCTCTCCCCCATTGACCCGATTAAGGTAGACGTGGACAACGCCACCCGCACGGTTTCCGTCTACGTTGCAGATGACAAAACCGCTGCAAAGGCCAAGGGCAGCCGTGGCAAGAACGTGCGCCTGACAGCCCGCCTTATCTCCGCACCGAACGACCGCTGGGACGTACGAGTAGAACCCTACGACCGCATGACTCAGACCAAGACCATCGCCGGAGAAGCAGCCAACGAGCTGATGGAAGCACTCGGCATCTCCCACGATTTGGCAGAGGACATGATTCTCAAGGGATTCAACAGCATACAAGTCATTGCCACCGGTGTGCAGCCTGAAGACTTGGTGGAGGAATTGGGCATCAGCGAGGAACTGGCTTTCACCATCATCGACAAAGCTCAAAACGCCTGAGCAACTGCACAGCGGTAACTAAACGAGTAAGATTTGAGACACAACATGGCAAATCAAGAACAGAAAAAGCCCCAGGTACTCGACCTGCTGGGAGGCGGCAAGAAGAAAAAGAAACCGGCAGAGCAGCCGAGCCCTGCCCCGGCAGCAGCACAAGCTCCTGCCCCCACTCAAAAGAAACACACACCTTCTGCGCCCAAGAAAGAGGCTCTGGATCTCCTCGGCTCTCAGAAGAAGCGCCCCAAAAAGCCGGAAACACCTGCTCCCGCCCCCAAATCGGCACAGCAGCAGGTAGCGGAGAAGAAAGCACCTGCTCCGAAGCCGGCACCTGCTCCTGCACTGCAACCTAAGAAGAGCGAGGCGCCCAAGCCTGCAGCAGCCCCGGCAGCAGTTACCGGAGGAGTCATCAATGTCAAGGCTCCCGTATCCGTTGCTGAGTTGGCGGCACAGATGAACATCAAGCCCTTCAAGCTTATTGCCGAGCTTTTGCCCATGGGTGTATTTGCGAATCCGTCCACCTCCTTGGATGGCGACCAGATAGCTGCACTTTGTGAAAAGCACGGGTTCTCCTACGAACGCGTCAAGCGTGAAAAAGGTGCCGGCGTCAAAGCTCCTGTGGAAATCGTTAAAGAACCGGAAGCCATTGCCCCCGAGGAAGAACCGGAAGACCACCTGAAAGTCAGAACCCCCATCATCACCGTCATGGGGCACGTTGACCACGGCAAGACCTCCCTGCTGGACTACATTCGTCGCACCAAGGTGGTAGCCGGAGAAGCAGGTGGCATTACCCAGCACATCGGCGCCTATTCCGTGGACCACAACGGTAACATCCTGACCTTTATTGATACGCCGGGACACGCCATCTTCACAGAGATGCGCGCACGCGGTGCCGACGTAACGGATATTGTTGTACTCGTTGTCGCAGCCAATGACGGTATTATGCCGCAGACTAAGGAGGCAATCATGCATGCAAAGGCTGCCGGCAAGACAATCATTGTAGCCGTCAACAAGTGTGACCTCCCCGCAGCCGACCCGGTGCGCGTTCGCACTCAGCTCATGGAAAATGACCTGATGCCCACGGATTTCGGTGGCGAGATTGAGTGCGTGGACGTATCCGCTCACACCGGTGCCGGCATTGATGATTTGCTGGACCTCCTTTGCCTCCAAGCCGAGGTTTTGGAACTCAAAGCGAATCCCAAGGCTAACTGCCGCGCCTCCATCATTGAGGCTCGCATGGAACAAGGTAAGGGCAGCTCTGCCACCGTCATTGTTCAAAGCGGCACACTCAAAGTCGGCATGCCCTTCATTTGCGGTCCCTACGCCGGCAAGGTAAAAACACTCTTTAACGACCAAGGGAAATCCATCAAGAAAGTAACACCCGGTATGCCCGCCGAGGTTTCCGGATTCCTGCAAACTCCCAACGTAGGTGACGAACTCGTGGAGATGGATAACGAGCGCGCTGCCCGCAAGCTTTCCGAGGAGCGCCAGGAAGAGCTGCGCCAACAGCGTTTGGCAGCCCCGAAACGCTCCCGCATGGAGGACATCTTGGCCATGATGGGTGACGGCAACCAAAAGGCTGTTCTGAAACTCTACCTCAAGGGCGACGTGCAAGGCTCCGTGGAGGCCATTAAGAAAGCCATCATGGACATTGAAAGCGACAAGGTGGAATGCCAATTCATCGGCGCATCCGCCGGTCCTATCTCCGAGAGTGACATTCTACTTGCTTCCTCATCCGATGCCGTTATCCTCGGCTTCAACGTCAAGGTGGAAAGCAATGCCGTTAAAGCCGTAAAACGCGAGGGCGTGCAGGTTAAGATTTTCTCCATTGTTTACGAGTTGATTGACCAGGTAAAGGACGCCATGCTCGGTCTGCTTGAGCCGGAAACCCGTGAGACTATTCTCGGACATGCCGAAATCAGGCAGGTATTTAAATTGAACAAAGGCAAGGCTGCGGGGTCTTATGTATCAGACGGCAAAATGTCGCGCACAGCCGAGGCTCGCGTTCTGCGTGACGGACAGGTCGTCTTCGATGGCAAGATGTCCACACTTCGCCGCTTCCAAGATGAAGTGGAAGAGGTCAAGAGCGGTCTGGAATGCGGTATCCGCCTGGCAGACTACAACGACTATGAGGAGGGTGACATCATCGAATGCTACTCACTCGAAAAAATCAAGCAAACCCTTTGATTTACTCATAAAATATGGCAACACGACGACTCGACAAAGTCAATGAGCTGATGCGGCGTGAAATCGGCACCTTCGTTCAGAAGGAGTTCGAATGGCATGGCACTATCGTCTCTATTCTTGACGTCGAAATTACAGAAGACCTCAAGGAAGGCAGAGTTTGGGTCGGCGTTGTTGGCCGTATGGCTCCGGCTCAGGTTATTGAAAAACTTACACGTAACCGCGGACTTATTCAAAAGGCAGTCAGCAAGCGTGTCGTTTTACGCAATACACCCAAGCTCACCTTCAAACACGATAACTCAGCGCAACGAGGGGTAAGCATGGTTAATCTCTTGGATGACATTGAGAATAACCTTCCTAAAGCTCCCCCCTTGCCTGAGGGTGAGACCGACCCGGAAATCTGAGCAAAAGCCCCTCTCCTATGGCACCGAAATTAACCATCAGACGCGTAGGGACGATAATTCCCACCATATGTCTAGTGGTTTTCTTGATACTGTGTATTTCCATCGTATGGCTTTCCACAGTGGGAGTGCCTGAATTTGTAGTAAGAGATGTAGAGGAAAAAATCGGAGCGGTCGGCATCCCGATACGCATCGAAAAGATACGCTTGGATCCCGGCAAGGGAATTTCATTTTTGGCAGAGGGGGTACACATATACACAGACAGCGAGAAGAAGCAAGCACTGTCAACCCTGGCGAGCGCCTCTATCACCCTTGACACCATGGAGCTGCTTACGGGCAGCATCATTGTTGAGAGCGTCGATTTTCAGAACGGCAACATACGGCTTCCGGTTACGGAACCATCCGGAAAAAACAACGTCCTAGAGGCAACGGGCATCAACATCTCCGCCAAGATTCACAAAAACATCGTCATTTTGACGGGAGGAGACCTCAAATTACAGGGCATCCCCATCCACCTCAAAGGTGGCTTTGACATAGCAGAATTGCAAAAAGGCAAAACTGCGGAAGAAGAGACGGAGAAGGTAGTATTACCGGCGCTGATAAAAACGTGCCAAAGCGTTATTGACCGGGTCTACCACATGATAGAGCAGCAGCAATGGAGCAACAATGAGTTTCCGGAGTTGCACCTGAAAGTTTTGGCGATGGAGGACTTACGCCTGCACATATTGGCAAGCGTACCGAAATACGACATAGAGCAGTTTCACTTTCGGGACACGCTGCTGGACTTAGATTATGAGGGAGACCGCCTCCTCATCAACAACCTGAAGTTTTCCACCGTAAGTGATGATAATGAGCACGTGGCCACAGGCAGCATACAAGCAGGCTACGAAATAGAAACTCGCAAGCTCTCTTTTAAGCTGGACAGTGATGTAGCGCTGATATACATGGTCACAGCCCTTACGGAAGGAGATACGCACGAACTGCTCAAAAAGTTCCGCCATGAGTCCAACAATTTCCCCCACATAGACCTACACGGAGCCATCGAGTTTGAACAGGATTTTACCCTTCGCAATGTCGATATCAGCGGCAACCTGGAACAACGTAAACTTTGGATAGGCGATGCCGCTGTGGAAAGCGCCGGATTGTCATTCTTTTACAAAAACGGCAAGTTTAACATCAACAACCTCAACCTCCGCTTCCCGGATGGCCATATCACTATATCGGCCAAGCATTTGGAAGGAGAACAGGAGCGAGGGGATGCCTCTCTGCAAGCGGAATTGCCGATTATACGGACAATCACCTTGATTAACGAGTTCATGGAAGAGCCGCTGACGATGCCCATCGGCTTGGATGTAGGCAAGGTGGTTAAAATTGATGCCTCTGCCGAGTTTGAAATGCAGAAATTCCTGCCCGGACAATCATACCTCAGCCACATCATCCCCACGTTCAGCAACATAGACATCAGCCTCTCGCTGGAAAAACTTTCCTTTGCTCAACAACAGCTCATCCAACCGAACTTCCGTTTTATCTGCAAATCCCCCATCTGGAACGCGGACGCCTCATTCAGCACGGCGGACAACGCCCAATTATCCATCAAAGCAGCAGCCATTAACGTTGACAGACCGGAAGTCGGCAAAATCAACTTGGAAGATACAGAAATAACGCTGAACTTAGCCGATATTAATCTGAACTCCGACCAAATTTGTGCTGAAGCTGAGGCAGAAGTGAACAGCCGTATTCTGCGCACCGGTTGGGGGGAAGCCACAAATGCCCACCTGCACCTCACGGTATCGGAACCGGCGTGGGCAGCAAGCGCAGACATACTCAAAGAAGCCGCAATTCTGCTGAGCGCCGACTCCTACAACTACCACGATACGCAGTTCAGGAACATCACGCTGCAATCCACATACACAGCCGCCAAGCAAGCAAAGGATTTAATTAGCCCTCAAACATTAACATTAAGCTGCACCGACATTGTGCACCACGACATTCCGTTGGGTGCGCTTGCGCTTAAAACGGGGGCGGACGGGCAAACGCCGGAGCAGGTGGAAATCAGTTTTACGCCGCATGGAGTCACCACGGATGATAAAATCCTCTCCATCAAGGCAAATCGAAAGCTCAGTGATGACGGAGTACTCACACTTTCCGATATTGACATGAACCTGCCCTTGGCTGCGGCACAGAATATGCTCAGCTGCTTAGGCCTGACAACGGAAATGGTAAAACTACCTGAGCAAGCACGCCTTAAAGGCTGCGTGCAACTGAATCTTGCAGATGCCAAGCTCCGCCACTTAACTGCGGATGTTGAGATACCGGAGTTGGTCCGTACACCTACAAAAATAATTGCCTATAAGGGTAAGGAAATTCCCTTCGGAATACAAGCCAAGATAACGGCAGACACTGCAACGGAACACGGATTAAGCTACGCTGCCGACCTCACCCTGACTCACAGCACCGGCAAACTCACCGCGCATGCCACCGTCAACACGGACGCAAAAACAGTACATGTAACAGCAGACAGCACCATTCGGGCAGATGTTATTGATGAAGCCATCGACATGGAGGATGCCTACAGCATCCTCCGCGACTTCGCTTTCACCAAAGACAGCAAATGTAACCTGAAAAACGCCGTTGTGGAAGTAGATTACGCAAACGGCTTGAGTGTGAATGTAAACTGCGATATTGACCTCCGCAACGCTCAATACCAACTCAACGGCGTTCTGGTGGATGATAAGGGCAAAGAAAGCCACAACCCGGCCATGGGCAAGCTTCCCTTTGTCAAAGTAAATGAGGCATCCGTTCATTTGCAGGCCGAGCGTAAAGAGGGCATCATCATAGATGGCAAGGAGCAGCCCAAGGTAAACGTCATCACGATGAAAAACGTGACGCTGGTGTACGACAATCGCCCGTGGATGAACTTGCAGAACTTCTCCGCTCTCGGCATTAAAAAGCCCACGAAGCACACCACATCCACCCTCAAAGGAAACAGCGTCATCATTGATGTAGAGCATGGGGTGCTCAAACTGAAAGGGGTTAAAGGCTCAGTTTACCCCGCCTACTCTATCGGCATGTTTTACGGTGATTTGCGCGAGCATTTAGCAGACGTCTTGCTGCCATACCCCGTGGAGCTCAGCACGGAAAGCTGCGTTATCCCCATTTACAAGGAAAGCAAAGCGCACATGGACGGCCACATCCGTGTCGTCAGCAATCAACTTTGCGGCTTCCGCTTCTTGGGCACCACCATACCCTTCACCCGTTTCAATGGATTCATCAATTTGGAGGATGAGTACATCTTCTTGGACCGTATGAACGCCCGATGCTGGAACGGCACGCTTGATGCAGCCGTCAAAATCGGCATCACCGGCGATAAAACATCCTTTGATGGTCAGGTTTATGCCCAAAACATGGATTTGCAGAAAATAGCCACCGCGTATGGAAGCAAGATGGATAAAGCCCTCTGCTCCGGCAATATCCGATTCCGCTCCCCTTCCCCCAATGTCAATGACATTGAGGCCTACGGCAGCATTCGCGTCGTAAACGGCGACCTCCTCTCCCTGAGCCTATTCCGCCCCATCGGAGCCTTGGTGTCGGACGTCCCCGCCAACCTGCGAGAAATTGAAGCTTCCGTCAAAAAGAATAAGACGGATAACGTCCTCAAGAAGTTCAGGAGAACAACCGGCTCTGCCCTTAACGCCGTGGGTAGCGGCATTCAGGCAATACCGGGCTATAACCACCTCTTTGCCTACGACCTACAAGATGCCTTTGTGGATTACACCATCAAAAACGGTAAGTTCACAACCACAAAATTCAAGTCGGAAGGCTATAATCTCAAGGTCACGGGGCTTCTGAGCATTGATCTCAACTCTCTGGAAATTTATGGCAACATGTGGCCGGAAATCTCCAGTCTGCCCACCGTCCTGCTTTCTCCCATCACCTTCCTTTCAGACTTCATGCTGGATATCGTTATCTACGGTAAGATTGATGACATTCAGTGGAAGTTTAAGCTGGATTCCCGCATCGGCGGAAAATCTCCCGTAACCGCTACCTCGGCCACCCGCGCCAACAACCACAAGCCCCGCAAGGCAGCGGCGCAAAAAAAACGCTGACAAAAGAGAATACGGGGCAATGCCCTGAACGCAAGACAGCTTACTTAATCAAGCCATACTCCAGCACCACGGCAGACTCGGACTCCACAGCCTGAAGCTCCTGGCGCAAGAGCTCACGCTTCATTTCATAGATGGTTTTGTTACGCTGTATCAACTCCTCAGCGGACTCCGTTGGGCTGTTTTCAATGTAAGCAATGCGCTTGTTCATATAGGAGCGCCAATTAAAATACTCACGCACACTGTTCTGCAATGTCATTAACTTATTTTTGTGTTCTGCAACACCTACAGCAACCTCGCGGCACACCTTTTCATAGTTATCCTTGCTATTGCGGAAGTTGTACCAATTGCCCATCTTGGTATCCAAACTGTAGCTGAGGCTCAGGTTAATACGGGTGTCTTCTCCGTTCAGGAATGAACCTTGGTAAGTACCACCGGATGATGAGAAAAGGGACGGACTGTAAAGAGACGTATTAATCGTCGGCAAATAACGCAAGGCTATACTGTATTGCGAAAGTCTGGCTTGCTCCAAGCGCAGAACATACTGGCACACAACCAAATCGTCCAAGCGGGTCATGCGTTTCTCATACGTGCTCCAGCTGATTTTCGGCACTGATTGCGGTAAAATCTGCCATCTGGCGCTGTAATCCCCCAACAGTTCCGCCATTTTAACCCAATGCTGAGCATCTTCCGTAGAGCGATCACGCGATGCCAAAATGCGGTCTTGCTCCGGGATATCCTGTTGAGAATCCTCCAACGCGCGCAGGCGCAGACGCACCTCACGGCAGCGGCTTATGTTGTACAGCTTGGAGATACACTCACGCTCTTTGCCCTCCAATGCTTTAATTGCGCCATACGTTTGGGCCTTAGAGGCATACACACGATAGGGAACTTGCGTAAGTGTAGGCAGGTTAAAGGTTACGTTAACGTTGGAGTTCACGTCTTTAGCGGAAAACTGTCCGGAGAGCTCATCCAGCGTTTTGGTAAAATACCCGTAGTATGAAACGCCCGGAATCATATCCGTGTAAATACTCAAACCGTCGCGCTCACTTCTTTCAATATCCTTACGGGCGCCGGAAATATCTGAATTATTACGTTTCATCATCATCACGGCCTGCTCCCATGAAATTGTACGCAAGGGCAACTGTTCCCAAGCCTTAGCGTCCGCAAAACGCTTATGGACTTTGGCAGCAGTTGCATCCAAACGTTGTTGCAAGCTGCACCCGCTCAGCAACAAAGGGATGGAAGTCATGATAACGATGGTGGAAAAACGCATGGCAGCGGAAGTGTAACAAATTACCCGCTGAAAAG
This sequence comes from Akkermansia sp., assembly GCA_017415995.1. Lineage (GTDB taxonomy): Bacteria > Verrucomicrobiota > Verrucomicrobiia > Verrucomicrobiales > Akkermansiaceae > Akkermansia. The sequence goes on from JAFQDN010000047.1 coordinate 18,164, forward strand.
CAAGCCTGATTCAAGCATTTTTATTAACCAATGTAGGATTGTCGCGGTGGAGTTATCACCACATGAGTGCTTTATCCTCTATCACGCTTTCCGGCCAAATCCCCTGCTCTGCCATAAAGGTTTCCCATGCCAGCAGCACCTGTTCGAACACGGCGGGATTCACCTCGAAGTGAGTCAGTGTATGGTCACTGTTCGGGCAAAGGATGATTTCTGCCTCATTACCGCATGAGCGCCACTGCTCACAGAACCATTCACGCATGTCGTAATCAAGCAAAGGATCCGCCATGCCATGCGCACAGAACAAGGGGGGTAAATAGCGGCGGAACAACGCGCAAGGGTTAATGCTATTTGTATCCGCAACCTCAGCCTTGATGTTCAGGAAACGCGCCTCCGGAGCTTCCACATCAACCACACCGCGGAAAATGGCAACACTGGCAGGCATAACAGGCGGCACATCCTTGCTGCCGAACTTCCACCACCTGCGAGTCTCCACCATCGGCTGCATGGCGGCATTGAGCGCCAGCAGCGCACCGGCATCGGAGCCGGCCAAGGTAATAAGCTCTTGGTCAATCCCCAATCCTGCGGCATTGTGATGAATCCACCGCCAAGCATCCAGGCCATCCATGATGATGTCCTCGGCGGTCACATCATAGCGGGAGTGGGTACGGTACTCGGGCAAAATACAGACCACGCCTCGGCTGGCCAAATGCATCGCCCATGACACAAACTCTTCATTAAACTCCAAGGACCACATGCCCCCGTAAAAGAACATCACAGAGGGCAGGAAAGCCTCTGCCGTATGCCCTTGCGGGGCAAATATACGGGCTTTGAGTTCCACGCCATCGGCAAAGCGTTTCCACACCACAGTGGGGGCTTTATCCAGCATTCGCCGGCCTCTTGCCTCCTCAGCAGTGCGTGCTTTGCGTTGAAATGACGTCATACTCGACCCTTAGTATGCAATTTTCTTGCCAAAAAAGCAAGTCTGATGTACGCTATAAACAGTTATGAGAGCAATTTTTTTTCAAACCGCCGCCCTTGGCACACTCCTTTGCTGTGCAGCAGGAGCAGCCACTCCCTCTGCTATTGAGGCAGAACTTAAACGCCGCGAAGCCATGAAAAAAGCGGCAGAGGCATCCACTCCCGCTGCCGTGGCTGATATTCTGATGCCGGATCAAGCCAAGGCTCGCCAAGTGGCGGAGACGGTCTACAACACTTGGCGCTTGAGCATGATTCGCGGCAATGAACAAGCTTGGCGCGCCAGCACCACGCGCTCTCGTCAGATGAAGGTGCGCAACCTCATCGTCTCCCAACGCGGGCAATTCCCCAAAGACTTCTTCCGCCACACCCAAGAAGCCCCGAATATTGACAACTTCGTCTACGTCGGTTCGCTCATGGGCTGCAAGGGGCAAACCATGGCCTGCACGTACGTCGGTAAATTGCAGCTTGGTGATGCTAAAGCTCGTGAAAACGCCTTTGTGCTGGAGTTTGTGCTGGAACAAGGCCGTTGGAAGCTGGACCAAACCCGCTTTTTTGACCTCACCCAGCTGCCGGATGTCAAAAAGCGCCTCTACAATCGTGATCTCAATCTCCTCAAAGAGCAAGACGGCTTCTTACCCTACAGCAGTATACCGGGTGTACCCGCTGCATGCCGCGCTCCGGAGCTCATCGGCAAGGTGTTTGTTGACTGCCCCGGCCGCAATATCGAAATGACCATCAACGGTGTTTCCGTCCACGAGTTTGATGACGAGCGCCGTGCCGACATCATCTCCGGCGGTCTCCGACGCGGTCAAAATACCATCACCTACAAAATCAAAGACCGTGAGGGGCTCAAGCGTCCCTCCATGGCTATCGGCATCTTTGTTGCCCCGGAAACGCCCGGCAACAAAGGCGTTTGCGTCTTCGACCACATCTTGGACAGCTCGGATAAAGCCTCCGGCGGCAGCTTTACCTTCTTCATCAGCAATGATCACATCGCCTCCATGAATCCCAAGTTCAAAGGCGATAAACCTCAGCCCTTCCACGCTGTCCCCCTCAAGCAAAAGCCGAAAAAGTGATTCGCCTTGACGGGGGTACTAAGTACGATTGACGAAGTTTAGAATTCGCGCTCTGCGAGCAACGCGAGCCCGGCCTTCACCTCGTCAATCGCACTTTACACATCCGTCAGTGACCTTTGGCTTCCAGCACAATGACCCCGAAAGGTTTGAGTTTGAGCTGAGTTACACGGCCGACCTCTGCAAACTCCGGCAAGGAATCGCCCTTGGGAGAGCTGAGGGCATAGCGCAGCGGAGCCCCCATCGGCAGCTCAAAGACGGAGGCGGGATCAAAGCTGAAGCACTGCTCCGTATCAGACGGATTGCGCAGCACCAGAATACCTTTGGCCGGGCTCCAAGAGGCAAAGCCGTATACCTCCAGCGTGGCGGGGTCACCGCCCACCCAGTGACTATCCACCATGGTATCGGCATTGGCGCGGGTCCACTTAGCAGCGGCAGCCAAGGAATCCCACTCATGGGGTTGCAGCATGGAGGGGGTAATGTACACCTCCTGCATCTGCGTACCGAGGCCCAAGCCACTCCAGATTTCATCCGCCAAGTCATCATTTTCCGTTGTCATCAGCCCGCGGGCACCCTTATTGTAAATGACACCGTGAGTCATGAGAGAATTGATGGGGAAAAGCGGGGATACTTTCACATTGTGAGCATAAATCATGGCATCACGGAAGGTAATCCACTGCTGGCGCGCCGTGCCTACGCCACAAAAATCGTGGTCCCAGTTACCGCGCCACACGGAATCCGCAATGCTGAACCAGAACGGGCTAGCCCATGTGCCGGTGGTAAGGTTGATGTAAATGTCCGGTTTTTCCTCACGCAGCTCATCAATCAGGCAAATGGCAGCCTCAAAATCGGAGCCGAAACGAGAGCCGGGGGCAGGCTCAGCCATACCGGAGCAGCCGTCCAGCTTAAAGTGGTTCACTCCGTTCTCTCGAATCATGTGCAGGCACATATCGCGGAACAAGTCATAATACTTCGGCCCGGAAAGAGCAAAACCGCGCTCGTTTGTCTCGTAGGTATCCCCGGCAGCAGCCAAACGGTTGAGCTTGGGCTGGCCGTACCCACCCCACGGGGAGAACCACACACCGGGAGCCGCGCCGTAGTGCGTCATCTGCTTACGGATGTCGCGGAACTCATTGGGCAAGCCGTCATGGAACTGCCACAGCGTCTCCGTGTTGTCCCAGCCGTCATCCAGCAGGAAGGAATCCATCACCACGCCACGCTTTACCACCAATTCTTCACCGAAAATGCGTACAGTATCCATCACATCCTGCTCGGAATACGGGGTGAAGTAGCCGATGTCATACCAGGAATTATAGTTAAAGAGGGGGAAATACGGGCGAGCACGCTCCTCATTGAGGTAGGAAAGCTGGAATGTACGGCGCAGCTGCCCGGGATGGCAAAAGCCCAGCACTGCGGAAATACGGCTCATTGTACGCGCAGGCAAATGCGTGGTACGCTCCAAGGAGCAGGTAAATCCGTTTTCTGTCACCTCACTCTTACACAGAGGATTCTCCACACCGGCAAACAATCGATTGCCCGCCGCTACAATCGGAGCCCCCTTCACCGTACCTTCCACACGAGCCTCCGGAGCCGTTATCTTCAGCAACGTAATCTTACGGGCCGGCATGGCAAATTGCATAGGGGTAATATTCAACCCGGTGCGCAGGTAGGGTTGTCCATCACGCAGCTCTACCCACCATTCAAGTTTGTAACCATCCGTTGTCACGGCAAAATCCACGCTTGCACGCTGTGCGCGACGACGCTCAACCAAACGCCGAGCCCCCGGTTGTGCCGGAACCTCACTGTATTTTACCTCTCCGCATATCAAATCAAGCGCGCTGAGCGGTATGCACACATCGGTATATTCCTTTTTGGAGCAGGCCTCATCCGTTTTGGCCTCCTGCAACTGTATTGCAAACACCTCACGCCCGAAGTCATAACTCCGGCCATTGATTTTATCCTGCACAGTCACGCCGGCAAAGCTGCGCCCGGCAGTACGCACTTCTATGCTGATGTATTCGTTCTCAATCATAACTTACGGAATGGTTTTCCTGAACGCAAAGGTAACACATACCACCCCGGATTTCAAGTATAATGATTTGCTGAGGCAACTCTGAATTCACAATCCTCACACAAGCGACACCCTCAGCCTCTGCGCTCATAACAAAAAGAATTGACAAGAAATCATCGGCGTGTTATAAGAACGTTGCATGCCGAGGAGGAATGCAACATTACGTTTAACCGCGTCATTCAAGTCATTTCATACTATGTTCCGATTTCTGAAACGCTGCAGCATTCTACTGGGAGCCGTATCCGCTCTCGCATTGGCACCGCAAGCCCATGCATCAAAGACGGACTCGATAGCCGACTTTATTAAAGACAACCGCCGCAATGCGGGAGTTGTGGTCAACACGCCTAAGTATGACCAAAACGCAAAGGTCTTTTTCCTTTTCTACTTGGGGTATAATACACACCAACAAGATAAGCTTGAGGCCGTTACCAAGCCCCTGATTCCGGTCTACAAAAAAATGGCAGGTAGCGGCGCAGAGCTGGTGATGTACCTCGATTTCCCGCCGGAGCAAAACGATGCCTCCACTAAAAATAAGAAAGGTAAAGCAAAACGGACGCTGACTATCAAATGCCCGGTCATTAACGTCTTCCACAGCGAAGCTCGCGAGGCCTTGTTCAAAAAAGATGCCCACGGTAAGGAACAAAGCTATGGCACGTATGAGTTGCGAGCCGTAGATGCCAAGGGTATTCCGATGGCTTATTTCAGCTACAAAAACGGCGAGGTTATCATGCGCGATGCCACAACCGGTGACATGAAAACCATCGACAACGGCAGCTATAACGGTAACGAGTGGGTGGGACCTGCTATCTTGGTCACTTACCAAGAACTTGTTGCTAAAGTCGCCCCCGAAAAAGATACTGCGGAAACGCCCGCTGAATCAGCGGATAGCGAAGACAAAGCCGCCAAAAAGAAGGCTAAAAAGAAATCCGGCAAAAAACGCAAAAGCAAGGATTCTTAATGACGCTTGTGGCTTGGCCATGCCATAGCACCCTGCTATCACCGGAGCAAGTCGCATTTCATGAAGCCGGAGGTTAGCCCGCTGAGGCAGGCTCAACCTCCGGCTCTGTTTTTTTTGAAATCTTCTAAACCACATGCGACAAAATGACGCAGCATCACACATGCGTCATTTTGTCACATTGTTACATTTTGCCTCACTTAGCAGACCTTCACCCACAGACAAATAAAAATATTTTAATTTTTTATCGCATTGATACTGTGCACATAAAGAACAACAAGTTCAATTTCACAAAAACCCGGCACGGAATTTGCTACATATAAAGATGAACACGCGACTCACACGTCGCCGAAAGATTTAACAACAAACAATAGAAAACACACAACAATGAGCAAGATACTCGGAATCGACCTCGGAACGACCAACTCCTGCATGGCTGTCATGGAGGGTGGTCAGGCAACCGTACTGGAGAACAGCGAAGGTGCACGCACCACGCCGTCCATCGTAGCATTCACCAAGAACGGCGAGCGCATCGTCGGTCAGGCTGCAAAACGCCAGTCCGTTACCAACCCGCGCAACACCATCTTCTCCGCCAAGCGCCTTATCGGCCGCAAGTATGCGGAGCTGACGGAAGACGACAAGAAAGTCCCCTACACCATCGTGGCCGCCGCCAATGGAGATGCCCACATTCAGGTGGAGGTGGGAGGCGAGACAAAGGTGTACTCCCCGCAGGAAATCAGCGCCATGATCCTCAGCAAGCTCAAGGCCGACGCCGAGAGCCGCTTGGGTGAGACCATCAGCGAGGCTGTTATCACCGTACCGGCCTACTTCAATGACGCCCAGCGTAATGCCACCAAGGCCGCAGGTGAGATTGCCGGTCTGAAGGTGCGCCGCATCATCAACGAGCCCACCGCAGCAGCACTTGCCTACGGTTTGGATAAGGGCAACAATGAGCAGATTGCCGTATATGACCTCGGTGGCGGTACCTTCGATATCTCCGTGCTGGAAATCGGTGACGGCGTGTTCGAGGTAAAAGCCAGCGATGGTGATACCCACCTTGGCGGTGACGACTGGGACAACGCCATCATCAACTGGATTCTGGCAGAGTTCAAGAGCCGCGAGGGAATGGACATCTCCAAGCAGACGGATGCCCTGCAGCGTATTAAGGAAGAGGCAGAGAAGGCCAAGATTGCCCTTTCCTCCACCCAGCGCTACGACATCTCCCTGCCCTTCATCACCATGGATGCCACCGGTCCCAAGCACATCCAGATGGAGATTACCCGCAGCAAGCTGGAACAGCTGACGGAGCACCTGCTGGACCGCACCGCGGCCCCCGTGCGCAACTGCATCTCCGCAGCAGGTCTGAACACCAGCGAAATCAACGAGCTCGTGCTCGTAGGTGGCATGACCCGCATGCCCGCCGTGCAGGAAATGGCTAAGCGCCTTGCCGGTAAGGAGCCCCACAAGGGCGTAAACCCGGACGAGGTGGTAGCAGTGGGTGCAGCCATTCAGGGTGGCGTGCTTACCGGCTCCGTGACGGACGTGCTCCTGCTGGACGTAACGCCCCTTACCCTCTCCATCGAGACCATGGGCAGCATCGCAACGCCGATGATTGACCGCAACACCACCATCCCCGTGCGCAAGAGCCAAGTGTTCTCCACCGCTGCCGATAACCAGCCGGCTGTAGATATCCGCATCTGCCAAGGTGAGCGTAAGATGTTCAACGACAACAAGCTGCTCGGCAACTTCAAGTTGGATGGCATCCAGCCTGCACCGCGCGGTGTACCCCAAATCGAGGTAACCTTCGACATCGACGCCAACGGCATCCTCAAGGTGACGGCCAAGGACAAGAACACCGGTAAGGAGCAGAACATCTCCATCCAAGGTTCCTCCGGCCTCTCCAAGGAAGAAATTGAGCGCGCCAAGAAGGACGCTGAGATGCACGCCGAGGAAGACCGCAAGAAGGCTGAGGACATTGAAGCCATCAACAAGGCGGACTCCCTCGCCCACAACGTAGAGCGCCAGCTCAAGGAAATGGGTGAGCAGGCACCTGCCGAGGTTACCAAGCCCATCCAAGAGAAGGTGGACGCCCTCAAGAAGGCTGCAGAGGCCAAGGATGTGGACAAGTGCAAGTCCCTTACCCAAGAGCTTGAGACCATGCTCTCCAACCTCCAGCAGGCAGCCCAGGCTGCGCAGGCTCAGCAGGGTGGTTGCCCCGGCGGTGACTGCGGTGGCTACCAGAACACACAAGACTCCGGCCCCCGCCAAGCTAAAGGCAAGGTAGTAGACGCCGAGGTTGTAGATTAATAACCGGACTTCCGCAGGCAGGAGTGCCCTTCTCCCAAGGGCGCTCCTACCCTGCAACACATCGCACATCATTTTCAACAACAACACACTAAAACACATTATGATTAAGCCCATAGGAGCACGCGTACTCGTAGAACGAGTAGAAGCAGAAACCAAGACAGCCGGCGGTCTCTTCCTGCCGGATAGCGCCAAAGAGAAACCCCAGGAAGCCATCGTCCGCGCCCTCGGCACCGGCGGTCGCGACAAAGACGGCAAGGAAATCCCCTTCAACGTAGCCGTTAATGACAAGGTTCTCATCTCCAAGTACGGCGGCACGGAGGTTACCGTAAACGGCACCACCTACACCATCCTCAGCGAGAGCGACATCCTCGCCATCATCGACTGATTCCATTCCCTTTAATCTTAATCCGCAATTTTATTATGGCTAAACAACTTTCATTTGACGAGTCCGCACGCCAGAGTCTTCTGGCCGGTGTTACCAAAATCGCAAAAGCCGTTAAGAGCACCCTCGGACCGGCCGGTCGTAACGTTGTCATCGACAAAAAGTTCGGCTCCCCCAACATCACCAAGGACGGCGTAACCGTTGCCAAGGAAATTGAGCTTGAGGACCCCTATGAGAACATGGGCGCCCAGCTCGTTCGCGAGGTCTCCAGCAAGACTAACGACATCGCCGGCGACGGCACCACCACTGCCACCGTCCTTGCCGAGAGCATCTACCGCGAGGGTCTGCGCAACGTCACGGCCGGTGCCAACCCCATCTCCCTGCAGCGCGGTATCAACAAGGCTGCTGCTGCTGTTGTGACTGAGCTCCAGGCCATCTCCAAGCCTGTGGACTCCTCCAAGGAAATCGCCCAAGTTGCCACTGTTTCCGCCAACTGGGACTCCGAAATCGGTGACATCATCGCCGAGGCAATGGACAAGGTGGGTAAGGACGGCACCATCACCGTTGAGGAAGCCAAGGGCATCGACACTTCCCTCGATGTTGTTGAGGGTATGCAGTTCGACAAGGGCTACCTCTCCCCCTACTTTGTGACCAATGCGGACACCATGGAGGCCGTGCTGGAAAGCCCCTACATCCTTATCTTCGAGAAGAAGATTTCCAATCTCAAGGACTTCCTCCCCGTGTTGGAGAAGGTTGCCAAGTCCGGCAAGCCTTTCCTCATCATTGCTGAGGATATTGAGGGCGAGGCTCTGGCTGCCCTCGTTGTAAACCGCCTGCGCGGTACACTCAATGTGGCCGCTGTCAAGGCTCCCGGCTTCGGGGACCGCCGCAAGGCCATGCTCCAGGACATCTCCATCCTCACCGGTGGTCAGTGCATCTCCGAGGACCTCGGGCTCAAGCTTGAAAACGTGGAGCTCGACCAGCTCGGCATGGCTAAGCGAGTTGTCATCACCAAGGACACCACCGTCATCATCGAAGGCGCCGGCAAGTCCGCTGATATCTCCGCCCGCGTCTCCCAAATCCGTCGCCAAATTGAGGACACCACCTCCGACTACGATCGTGAGAAACTCCAGGAGCGCCTCGCCAAGCTTGCAGGCGGTGTGGCCGTTATCAAAGTCGGTGCCGCTACGGAAACCGAGATGAAGGAGAAGAAGGACCGTGTAGATGACGCCCTGCACGCCACCCGCGCGGCTGTGGAAGAAGGTATCGTCCCCGGTGGCGGTGTTGCCCTCATCCGTGCCCAGAAGGCCATCTGCTCCCTCAACCTCTCCGGCGACGAGAAGACCGGTGCAGCCATCGTTTACCGCGCCGTTGAGGCTCCCCTCCGCCAACTCGTTGAAAACGCCGGCCGCGAGGCTGCCCTCATCGTGGAGAAGGTCAAGGGGCTGGAGGCTCCCACCATGGGCTACAACGTTGTGACGGACGACTATGAGGACCTCCTCACCTCCGGTGTGGTGGATCCCACCAAGGTTACTCGCTCTGCCCTCCAGAACGCCGCTTCCATCGCCGGCCTCATGCTCACCACAGAGTGTCTCATTGCAGACCTCCCCGAGAAGAAGTCCTGCTCCTGCGGTGGCCACGGCGGTGCCGATGCCATGGGTGGCATGGGCGGTATGGGCGGCATGATGTAAGCCTCATTCCATTCACTCATAACACCTCAACTACCCGCTCAGCGGGGGCGCAAGCCCCCGCTGCTTTTTGTACGACCGACGCGATATGCGCACTGCGGTGAAAAAGCTGAATGACTGTGCACGTAGGGGATATAGATTGGTTGGCATGTGTGCTCCTAATACAAAAGAAGGAATGAATGTACACGGTGTTATTGCGATAATGGAAAAGAAAATTCATTAACGCATAATCTACTCTTTTTTTTAACGCAAACAGAACGCTCAAGAGCGTTGTTTTTTACATTCCCCGGTCTGATTGAACAGGCCGGGGAATGTTGCGAAAAGCGAGCGAGCCTGAGCGCGCGTGAAAGGCGGACAGGCTCGCAGGGGAAAGGCGCAGATAGAGCTCAGCGGTGATGGTGGCCATGCCCGTGATGGCCGTGATGCCCGGGGCCATGGGGGACATGGCTATGGTTACCGGGGGGGCAAGGAGGAGGCACAGGGCGAGGAGCCGGACGGGGAACCACTCTGTGCGGGGGCGGCGGAGGAGCCACACGGCGAGGAGGAGGCGGAGGCACTACCACGCGGGGCGGAGGAGCGGGAACAACCACAACCGGGGGAGGAGGTGGTGGAGGCGGGGGCGGAGGTACGCCGGGACCGACAACCACCGTAACGGCAGCAGAGGCCTGAGCCGCCGAGAAGGCGGAGAAAGCAGCTGCCAACAGAGCGATGTTGTATAATGCTTTTTTCATGATGTGAAAAGTAAGGTTAGGGCAAAAAAGCCCGGTTCCGTTATATATAGACACCAAACAGAGTAAATCTGCTCAATGATGAAAACGTTTTTTTGTATTATTACAAAAACGGCGAGCCGATTACGCAGGGGTAAAAAGGCTCGCCGAGCTCTCTCAACTCAAAAACAGGGATTAATGGTGGCGGTGACCACGATGAGGGGGAGGAGGCGCGGGGTGGTGGTGTTTGCCCTTTTTAGGTTTGTGTGGCTTGTGGTGCTTGGGCTTGCCGTGGTGATGGTGGTGATGATCACAACAGCAATGACCATGCATGTGGTACAAAGCAGCGCAGCGTACGCAATGCTTTTTTACCCAGTGATGCCGTGGCGGAGGTGGAGGCGGAGGCGGCACAACTACCACGTGCGGATGAGCTACTGCAACCGGTGCCACGGAGGGCAACGGACTCTTAGCGGCGTGTGCATTCGGCAACACCGAAGCTACCACAACCGCGCCGACCATTACGATGCTTGACAGGATCTTATTCATGATGATTCAGAGGGACTTCTATGCCCATTCAGTAAATACGACACCACAAACAAACTTTTTGTTCAATAAAAATAATAATTTTTGCATTTTAATTGATAAAAAATGCAAATTTTAACAATTTTACGAGACAAAGCCTCCTCAAACGCACGCGAGATACGATATCAGACAAACCAACGGAAGCCTTATGCAGACGCCTCCATCACTTTCCGGGTGACACAAACACACCGGAGGCAGCTTTGAAGCTGATACCTTGATTTTGAGCATACGCCCGAGCAGCAGCAGCATGCAAGGCGGAGGTATCCGCCGGGGTTTTCAGCCAAACAGAGAGCAGCTCAGTCAGCACCTTACCGGCGGGGTACATATTTTGACGGGTCATCAGCACAGGGCGCCCACCTAAACGGCGAATGCGGTCGGAAAAATATTCATCACTCATGCAGCACAGCACCACCGCATCCGTGTTTCCGCGGGCGGGAGATAATTCCGGCAAGTCTACATCCATCAAACCGTTATGACCGATAAAAGCGACTAAATCATACTGCCCGGAAGCCAGCGCAGCCTCAAAATCACGCATACAGGCAGCAATGGAATCTCCACGGTAAGCATAGGCATAAACCGTGGCAGTGGCATCTGCCCGAGAGCACACCACGGTATCAATAACGGCCGGATGCTGCTTGGCGTAATCCGAGTAATACTGAGGCCGCCCCCAATCCCGCGAGGCCCGCATTACCTTAGGCAACGCATCGGAGCAGCCCCAATACAAATTATGCGCAGCATCCTCACCATTGCCAATGCGCGGGGGAACAGGCGCTATACCTTGGTGCACATTATCACATAGTGCTACAAACACCGCCACTTGCTTACCCGGGCCGACAGGCAACGCAACCTTGTCCTCACCGAAACAATGTTGCAGCAATACAAAGCACAGACACAGAAAACAAATACAGACGCGACGCATGGCAATTAAACCTACTTGGCACTAACAGTGTTCAACTTCTCCAACAAAGGCTCTATAGCATACTCCCCTGCCCATTTTTTGAGCTCCTTACCCGTGTAAGACGACAAGCCATCCGCCGTAAGCTGCCGAGCCAGTACCCCCGCCGGAATCAGCATGCACAGAAAATCCGCCTCCGACTCATACCCGGTGCGCACCTTGCCGTTTTTATCCATAATAACCCCATCCGCCGGGCTCATGGAATTAAGCTCCACAATGGCATTCACCAATTCCTCGCGGTCTATCGTATACTGATTCTCCTCCATGCCCTCACTCTAGCAAAAAAAACGCACCAAAGCAAGGCGATTTGAGTGAAAAAATGCCCGTACCTACCAAATATGCCACATGATGGAAGACTGCCACCTGCAATTCAAGCAACGCAGCACAAAGTTCATCCTTGACCCGTAGGCTCATATATGGTATACGGTAAGGCACATGAAGAAAGTTTTAACCATAGGCATCGGCTTGGCTGCTCTGCTGATGGGGGCATGCCAGCAACAAAGACAAAACAGAAATGACGACCCGAAAGCGGGTAAAGTGTTGCCACCGTTACACTTGGGCGCGGTACACCAAGTATACCCCGACCAAGGCTTTGTGCTCCTGCGCATCATCGGCCCCATGCCCAAGGGCGGCACGGTGCTCATCAGCCATCCGGCCGACGGTTCCAACACGCGGGTCGGCAACTTGGTCGTAACCTCCGACCAACCACCGAAAAATAACATTATCGCAGCAGACATCCGCTCCGGCACCGTGCTAAAAGGCGACCGCGTTTTCATGTACCGCAACATAGCCGCACCGGATGAAAAACCGGAGGAAACGGAAGGAACCGCCACCACAACACAACCGGCAACGCCTACGACCGAGCCGACCACACCGAGTACACCGGCGGAGGACACAACAACAACAACACCGGAATCCACCGTGTCGGAAGATGCCTCACAGGCGCCTGCCAAAAAGGATAAGAAAAAGCACGTTACCCCACAACACATTTACGACATACCGGACAACATAGACGACTGGGATTAACACCCGCCAAAGCACACCGCCATGAGACTACAGTATTACGTTGACGAAGAGGGGGAAAGCACCATCGGTCTGTGGATTCCCAAGCGCCGGGCTTTCATTGATGTTACCGGGCAAGATGACCAAATTTGGGCAGCCCTGCAACCGGATGGCAAAAAACTGCGCAAAGAGATTGAAACGTGGATTTCCAAGGGTGCGCCGGATGGAGTAGAGGTGGATGCAAAAGAGCTGGTCCAAAGCAGTGCTCTGCACGTGCAACCCTGCACCATTGCATGCCTCGGCAAGTGCTATGCAGCCCATGCCAAAGAGTTCAGCGGCGAGGACTTGGGGGAGCCTTCAATTTTTCTAAAGGCAACCTCAGCCATCAGCTCGGACCTCACCTACGTGCTCAACCCACCCGGAGCCACCAAGCTGGACTACGAGGTGGAGCTTGCCGTCATCATCGGCGACACCCTGCACAATGCCACCGCTGCTGAGGCCAAGCGTGCCATCATCGGCTACACCCTCATGTGCGATTACTCCGAGCGCTCATACCAACTGGAACACGGAGGGCAATGGACCAAGGGCAAAAGTTACGACACCTTTGCACCGTTCGGCCCTGTGCTGGTATCCAAGGACGAGATTCCCAACCCGGACGCCCTCACCCTGCAACTGAAGGTGAATGGCGAGTTGCGCCAGCACGCCTCCACGGCAGAGCTGGTAATGCCCGTTGCGGAGTTGGTGGCATATGTCTCCCACTTCATGACCCTTAATCCCGGAGATGTCGTTTCCACCGGCACGCCGGGCGGGGTCGGCATGGGAATGAACCCGCCCTGCTACCTTAAACCCGGAGATGTCATCGAGTTCGGTTGCGATGCCATAGGCTGGGTTAAGCAGGTAGTCGAGGCAGAATAAGTGCGCGCCCGGCATTCCGGGCAAGCTCTCGGCTCCCCAGCGCAAAGGGAATCAAGAATGCGGCAACTTCCGAATTTATCCTGATTCATCGGACAAAAAAGATTGCATTGCCGCAAAATACTTGCTAGAATGAACGCATAAAGGAACAACGTTGCAGACGCGACACTATTCAACAACAACACAGTTTTCTGACATATGAAAATCCTCGTCACCGGAGCCGCCGGCTTCATAGGTTATCACACCGTCAACAGACTCCTGAACGACGGGCACAGTGTAGTGGGCATTGACAACCTGTGCGACCCCGCCTCGCTCACGCTCAAAAATGCTCGTCTTTCGCTTCTGGGGATAGACCCCGCTGCCGTTGCAGACGCCACCCCACAGCAAAGCACCATAGGCGATTTCCGCTTCATCAAGCTCGACATACTGGACCGGGAGGCAATGACGGAACTCTGCCGCCAAGGCGCGTTTGACTGCATTGTACACCTTGCAGCATTGGCGGGCACCAAACCCTCGCAGGCGGATCCCGTCGGGTTCTTCGATGTCAACACCATCGGCACCCAAAATATGCTGGAAGCCGCAAGACAAGGCGAGGTGCGTCACTTCTTCTTCTCCTCCAGTTATGTGGTGCACGGCTCGCACGCACAGTCACCCCTCAAGGAGAACGATGATGTGGACACCCCCATGAGCATGTATGCCGCTTCCAAGCGAGCCGGTGAGCTGCTGTGCTACACATACGCCAGTGCCTACAAGATTCCCGTCACCGTTTTCCGATTCTTCACGGCGTACGGCCAGTGGGGGCGCCCGGATTCCAAGCCGATGCGCATAGCCCATGCCATTGCAGCAGGAGAACCCATCACCCTGCTGAATGATGGCTACCTGGTGCGAGACTTCACTTATGTGGATGACATTATAGACGGCATGGCCATGGCGCTGAGCACGCCCCCGCACAACGCACACGGAGCCCCCTACGCCCTCTACAACATCGGCCGCTCCAAGCCTGTTCCCATGCTTTCCTTCATCCAATCCATTGAGGCAGCCATGGGCAAAGCCGCCATCATTGAGCGCGACCCCGCATCCCCCCTTACCAAAGGTGAAAGCGTGGAAATGTATGCCGATACCGGCAAACTGGAAAGCGAGCTAGCCTACTCTCCCGTTTGGGACTATGAGGAAGCCGCCCCCATGTTCGGCCGCTGGTTTATAGAAAATTACAACGTCACTTTCAACATGTAACAACCCCTGCCCCCGAGCAATACGCCATAGGGCGCGTTGCTCGGTCGGCTTCTTCACCGTGTCCCCGATTCTTTACAATCTCGCCAAACGTTTTCTCTTCTGTTTCAACCCGGAAACCGCGCATGAAATGACCCTCGCAGGCTTGCGCCTGGCTGAGAAAATGCGTATTCTCTCCCTGTTTGCCCCCGCCCGCGTGGAAGACCCCGTCACCGTCATGGGGCTCAAGTTCCCCAACCGCGTTGGTTTGGCAGCCGGTATGGACAAACAGGCTAACACCATTGCGGCTTTCGGCACTCTGGGCTTCGGATTTGTGGAGGTGGGTACCCTCACGCCCTTGGCTCAGCCCGGCAACCCCAAGCCTCGCTGCTTCCGTTGCATCCCCCAGCAAGCCATCATCAACCACATGGGTATCAATAACCCGGGTATTGATGCAGGCGTGGAAAACATCCGCGCTACCAAGCGTTTCCACGGTGTCCTCGGGGTCAACATCAGCAAAAATAAGGTTACACCTAATGAGGAGGCCAGCATGGACTACCTGGCCTGCATGCGCGCTGCGTGGGATGTTGCGGACTACATTGCCATCAATTTCTCATGCCCGAACGTCCCTAACCTCTGCAACCTCGCCAAGGCAGCCCCTGCTGCGGCGCTGCTCGCCCTCCTCAAGAGTGAGCAAACCAACCTCACCAATGATACAGGGCGCTACGTCCCCATTGTCATGAAGGTGTCCCCGGATATGGAGGAATCCCAAATCCGTGAGCTCTCCCGGGTTTTCTTGGATAGTCAGTTGGATGGCCTCATCTGCACCAATACCACAACCACCCGCACCGGCGTGGAGGAGCACCCCGCTGCTAAACAAAGCGGCGGTATGTCCGGCAAACCGCTCTACAACCGAGCCAATGAAACGCTGGAGGCTTTCGCCAAGGAGCTCAAAGGCGCTATCCCTATCATCGGTGTGGGCGGTATCACCTCCGCTCAGGACGCAGCCAAGAAAATTGAGCTCGGCGCTTCCCTCGTTCAGCTATACAGCGGCTTTATTTACAAGGGCCCGCGCCTCATCGCCGATTGCGCTAAAGCCATCCGCGACCTCGCGCCCTCCTCTTGATGGCTCTCCCTTTTCTCGCCTTTCCCAACTTAAAAGCCGTTGTTCCTCTCAGGAACAACGGCTTTTTAAGCTTTCTAGCGTTTCCGCTTTTTTACTTGCGACGACGACGTACTGCCAATCCTGCCAGTGCCAGCAAGGAAAGCGTTGCCGTGGTCGGCTCAGGAACAATCATATTGCCACCGCGTTTGAGGGAGATACCGCTAAACGTCTCTGCTCCTCCATTGGTAAAAATATTGTTATTAGACCCCTTGGTAAAGACAGTATTTGTCGCATCATCTTCAGCAATCTCATAGGTATATGAGGAACCACCAACTGTTAAAGTGAACAGACCGCCGGCATCTTCTCCGGCTTCATCCACATAATTGAGGAACTGCAAGGTGATGGCCACAGCCGAATCATCGGCCGTATATGCATTCTTCGCCTCAATCACGCAAGTACTCTTGTTTTGATTCAGCTTAATTGAACCGGCGGAAGAAATAGAGAGAGTATACCCCGCAGCGCCGCTATTGTCCTTGACGGTACCAAAAAGGTACTGATCAGAAAGGCGGCTCGGATCAAGAGTAAAGGAAAGTTCCCAGCTCTTCTCCAAGTTTCCTGTCTCCTCAGTCCAATTTATAACAGAATTCGATGAAGAGAGTGCTCCATTTGCCGGTGTCGTGATGCTCAACGTTTCCCACGTAAGCGCATCCGGTTTTGTAAGCCATCCGTCTGTCACTTCGGCGGTAGCAACACCGGTCAGTGCAACAAGTGCGATTAGTGTCTTTTTCATAATATGTGTTTGATTGTTAACATTGCACAGCATGCACAGGGGTATTCATTCCCACGCGCGCCGGGATGCTGAAATACCTGTCACATTCTGCTCGCCACGAGCTTATCTCTTTTTAAATGAGATGCTGCTTCCTGTCTTGTTTTTCAACAAATTGCGCGATATGTTCATGCTGTAGCAACACTTCTGAAAAACAGTTATATTATCACAACTCTCTTTTTTTTATCAGTATCATTTTTTTTGCTGGACATCTCATTTAAAAAGAGATATTCTGACCGCAGGTAACGTTTTGCTCATCCGGGAACTTTCCGACGCGCGAGGGAAGGAAGGAGCAGCAGACGCGAAACACACACAATCAACAGACAAATACTCCGGCGACTTTGCTTGGGGTAGCGACAACACTCCTTTAACCTTACATTCGAGACCTGGAGTCCGTTTACAATTGAAAGCCTCACCTGCGACAAGACTTACAAGTCAACAAATGTGCACAGTGAGACATTGACACCTGACATTAACATTGGTAATACGGCAGGTGCTCATGGACTCTCAGCTTTACGCTGACAAACACATCTACGGAAGCCATCCACATTAAGGGATTGGAACCGGAGGTTTTCCTCTTCAATGGCGGTGGAAATGCTCAAAATGCTGACACCTATGCTCGTCCTATTACGTTGACGTTAGCAACCGAAGGCACCACCCTCGTAACTCAAGAGGTAGCAACGGCCGGAGGCACAACGGCATGGGAAAGCAAGCCGGTACTTTCTCTTGTCAACGGGCAAGGAGATTGGTATGTTATGGAAGCTGGCGACAGCATAGACCTGACTCTTACAGTTACCAATGCTCAGACCGGCACTCCTCTTAGAGGAACATTCGTTGGCATGACCGGAGCCTCTGTAGTAGTTCCTGAGCCGGCCACGGCAACGCTTTCGCTGCCGGCCTTGGCCGGATTGGCAGTACGACGTCGCCGCAAGTAACAGGAGATAACGACCGAATAATTCACAACAAGCGTCACTCCCTTCCGGAGTGGCTCTTCTTTTGTACGAAGCACGCCCGGACAGAGATCGCCACCCTACCGCACAAGAACCGGGCTATATTTGCCATTGACAACATGGTGCCAACAAAATCTATTTACTGACGCAGAGAGATAGGAGGAGGGAGAGCCGTCAAATTACAGACGCGGCGCAATGGCACTGATTTGACGCATAATGTTCATATGGCGCTCTTGGAGGGGTTTGAGCATAGCATCATGCTTAGCGACTTTTTTGCGGGGCTCAATATACAAGCGGCGGTAGGCAGCAACGCGCGAGATGAGCAGTTGCTCCACATAAGAGCTGAGGGTGGCGAGCATCTCCTCTTGCAGCGTTTGAGCGCGGTGAATAATCTCGCGCCGGATGCGCCGAGAAGCAACCAAATGAGCCACAGAACCGAGCAACCACGTAGAGCCGGCAAAAAAGAGCATCCAGAGGGCAAGAACATCCTGCCCGATGAAGCCGAGCACGCCGGCTAGGAAAAGGCAACAACACAGCACAGCCGTAAACAGGCACATCCACCCGGCGCGGTTATTGAACACCTGGGCAAAACTGCTACGTAAACGGCACTGAGTAAAAGGCTTGTACAAATCACGTCCCAAACGCATGCGCAACTGTGCCAATTCCTCCTGCAAGGCAGCCTCCGGGAAGTCGCCGATTTCGCACTCAAGCGTTTTCTTCATACGCGGGCGCACATGGCGCCAATGGCCGGCACAGGAAAGCACAAAGTTGCCATCACTGACCTCTTGCAAATTGAGAATTTCCGTACGCAAAGTACGGTAGTAAAACTTCTCTGCCCCCGGGCCGAACAGTTCCATACGCACCAAGGTAACGGGAGAGAGCCACCAGCCGAACGCACGCGTAAGTTTGTTGAGGGTGGTGGGTAAGGCCTGCATGGCAACCTCGGAGTAGGCATCCGTATAGCTTTTGATGCCGGTAAGCTGGTGGGAAAGGAAGTGGTCTATCTCCTGCTCAATACCTGCGAGGAAACCGTTATCAGTACGCGAGACGGCAGAACGGGCGTTGAGGATGCGGCTTTGCTTGCGCACAAGCTCACCCGCGCGCTCCAGTAAGCGGCGGATGTCGGCCCGTACACCGTGGGCATCCTCCAGTGCCTCCTGCACACGCTGCGTGAATCCGCTCATACCCTTGAGCGTGGTGGGACTGATGAAGTAGATAGGAGGATTGGCCGACAAGCGATTACGACTGAACGCACGCAGTTTATCTTTGAGCTGCAGAGCAATCTCAGCAGCCAGCATATCCGTGTGAGTCACAGCCACCAAGCAGGAATTGCGGCGCGCCTCGGGCAAATCTGCCAGCAAATTCCATACCGGCGATTCCTCCGCCGTACGGGCATCCAGCACGGCAATGATGACGTCCGCCCCCTTCATGAGAGTGCGCACCGTCTCCGCAACCTTGGGAGCAGAACAATCCGCCGTATCAACCAATTCCAAGCCCTCCAGATTTTCCAACGGCAGGAAAGCGGAACAGGTAGACTCCGAATCCTTACAACGGTAGCGCCAGCACACGTAATCATGTTTCATTGGAGCCACGGCAGGCACACGATTTTGCGCCACCCCGGCCAGCAGCGAGGATTTTCCGCTTCCGGCAGCACCGATAAAAATGATACGGCGGTCATGCTCGAGGGCAGCAATGGCCTCCTGAATCGGGGCAATAAACTCCGTTTGCGTTTCATCATCAATATCCAGACAGAGCTCTACAGCCTGCTGCGCCCAATAACGCGCCAGGCTTTCCTCTGTTCTGAATCCTCGCTTCAACATTGCGCTGCTCATTATACGCGCACGGCCATGCCGTGTCCACCAAAAAATCACAAATCTGCGTCACTTCACGCGCTAAAAGAGAGTTGACAAAACAGGGAGAAGCTATTACAATAGCCGCGCACTGCTAAACCACATCATATATGGCAACAGAGACAATGACGGACGCTGAGACTGCACTTAACGCCCTCTATGGTAGTGATACATTCGGTATCAAGACCATGGAGAAGTACCTCTCCAAGAGCGCATTCAAGAAGATGATGCTCACCGTGCAAAAGGGCGGAAAGCTCGATACCGGGATAGCTGACGAGGTAGCGCAGGCTATGAAGGTATGGGCGCTTTCCAAGGGAGCCACTCACTACACACACTGGTTCCAGCCACTCTCCGATGCCACTGCGGAAAAACATGATTCCTTTGTTGAGCCGGACGGAAAAGGCGGCATGATTTGCGAGTTCACGGGCAAAAACCTCATCCAGGCAGAGCCGGATGCCTCCTCCTTCCCCTCCGGAGGCATACGCGCCACATTCGAGGCACGCGGCTACACGGCTTGGGACCCGACGAGTCCGGCATTCATCAAGCGCACGGAGCACACCGTCACGCTTTGCATACCGACGGCATTCTGCTCCTACACCGGGGAAGCATTGGACAAAAAGACGCCGTTGCTGCGCTCTATGGCAGCCGTTGCGCAGCAAACCACCCGTGTGCTGCACTGCTTCGGTATAGAACCCTCATACGTGGTCAGCAACCTCGGTGCCGAGCAAGAGTATTTCCTGATAGACCGCGACCTTTACCTGCAACGCCCCGACCTCATTGAAACCGGGCGAACCCTCTTCGGCTGCTTACCACCTAAGCACCAGCAGATGGAAGACCATTACTTCGGCTCCATCAAAGAGCGCGTGCTGGAGTTCATGATGAGTGTGGACCGCGCCCTGTGGACGCTGGGAGTTCCGGCCAAGACGCGTCATAACGAGGCCGCCCCCGGACAATTTGAGATATGCCCGCTGTTTGAGCCCTGTAACGTGGCAGTTGATCACAACGTCATGATTATGGACATCTTGCAGCGCCAGGCACTCAAGTTCAACTTGGTATGTTTGCTGCACGAAAAACCGTACGCCCACGTGAACGGCAGTGGCAAGCACAATAACTGGTCACTTTCCACCCCGGAAAAGGGCTCCCTGTTCTCGCCGGGCAAAACACCGCACAGCAACCTGCTGTTCCTCACCTTCCTGAGCGCGGTTCTGGCCTGCGTGGATAAGCATGCAGACCTGCTGAGAGCCTCCACCTCCAAGGCTGGTAATGACCACCGCTTGGGCGCAGCAGAAGCGCCGCCCGCCATCATTTCCATCTTCTTGGGGGACCAGCTCACGGACATCATTGAACAGATTAAGGCCGGTGGTGCCAAGACCTCGTCATCCAAAACAACCATGGAATTGGGGGTGGACGTGTTGCCGGAGTTGCCGAAGGATACCACGGATCGCAACCGCACATCACCCTTTGCCTTTACCGGCAACAAGTTCGAGTTCCGCGCCGTCGGGTCCTCGCAAACCTGTGCTTGGCCCATGGCTGTGCTCAACACCATCATGGCAGAAGCGCTGGATGATGTGGCTACCAGATTGGAACCGCACGCCGGTACGCCGGAGTTCAAAAATGTTGTGCGCGACCTCATCCGCGAGCTCGTCACCAAGCACGACCGCATTATCTTCAACGGTAACGGCTATTCCAACGAGTGGGTGGAAGAGGCAGAACGCCGCGGACTTCCCCACATCAAAACCACTCCGGAGGCGCTGGAGGTTCTCTCCCGCGAGGATACGATAGCCCTCATGGAGAAATACGGAGTGCTTTCCCGTTCCGAGCTTCTGGCACGCAAAGAGGTACAGCTGGAAAGCTTTGAGAAGCTCATTGACATTGAAGCAAAAACGTGTCTGAACATGCTGCGCACCATTTATCTGCCGGCCATTGCTACGCAGATGACGGAGATATGCGGCACCGTAAGCGCCATTGCTGCAGCGGGCATTACCGCCGGGCTGAGGGCTGCCACGGAAAAAGCAAACGAAATCGGCCACCTGTATGATGAACTTGCCCCGCGCGTAACAACACTTGCCGAGGCTATCAACGAGGGAGAGCCTTTCGCCATGCGCGCCGCCATGGAGGATGCGCGCGAGATTGTGGACGCGTTGGAGGCTGTCGTGGATGCGGATTTGTGGCCCGTGCCCACCTACGCACAAATGCTCAACATTCACAGCCGCTGATGTTTTTTCTGCCGCCCGGAGTAAAAACCGGGCGGCTCCCCCCCTGCCCGCCTACCCATGTTTAAGACGCTTTTTTTGTTAATACGCAAGATTTTCTGCCACTCGGCAGATGACAAAAAAACATATAACGCCACGGGAAAATACGTTTTTGACGGCGATTCCTTTACAGCCGTCCGAGAGGGGCAAAGTGAGCCTCATGAAATCAGACTTTTCGGTATCGACGCCCCGGAACGCGGACAGGAATACGCTAAACAAGCCCGGGAACATCTCATCAGGCTCGTCCGCAAGAAAAAGCTCCGTGTTGAAGTTTGGGACACTGATTCCTACGGTCGGGATGTTGCCAAGGTATATGCGGGAGGCATCTACGTCAACCTCGAAATGCTCCGCGCCGGATATACCTGGCACTATTCCTACCACGCCGGAGGCGATAAGATGCTAGCAAAGGCAGAACAGGAAGCAAAAGAAGCGCGCCTCGGTCTCTGGCAAGCAGATGCCCCCATTCCACCCCGAAAATGGCGACGCATGCATTCCGCAAAAAAACATTCGCGAAAGTTTTATTGCAATTAGAGCAGCTCTGTGCTAGACTCCCGTTCAGACAATGGACTTGTTCACCCCACACGGAAAATCAGAGGAACAAAAGGACGAGACTGCCCACGGGAGCATGCCTCTGGCAGCGCGTATGCGCCCTGAAACACTGGAAGAAGTTGCCGGACAAAAGCATTTGCTCTCCGATGGCAAATTGTTGCGCAGAGCCATTGAGACAGACCGCTTTTCTTCCCTGATTTTTTACGGCCCGCCCGGAGTGGGTAAAACAACTTTGGCTTTCGTCATTGCAAAGCAAACAAGCGCTTACTTTGTGATGCTCAATGGCGTGGAATCCAATGTAAGTGACATCCGCGACAAAATAGCCGAGGCAAAAGCCAGGCAAACTCTGCATGGTCAAAAAACTATACTTTTTGTGGATGAGCTTCATCGCTTCAACAAAGCGCAGCAGGATGTCCTGCTCCCCCACTTGGAGCGCGGCACGGTGAGATTCATCGGAGCCACCACGGAAAATCCGTTCTTTGCCATCAACTCGGCCATGCTCTCGCGCTCGCAAATCTTCCCATTGGAGCCCGTGCCTGACGAGGAAATCATCACGCTGTTGCGGCGTGCCATTTCGGATCCGAAACGAGGATTGGGGTTCATGAAACTCAGTGTTGAGGATGACGCGCTGGCGCATTTGGCGCTGAAAGCAGACGGGGATGTTCGCAAGGCTCTGACGGCTCTCGAAGTTGCGGCACTGTCTACGCCGAGAGGAGCCGATGGCTCGGTGTGCGTTACGCTGGAGGTTGCGGAGGAGTCCATTCAGAAAAAAGCCATCCGATATGATCGCATGGGAGATGGACATTATGATACGATTTCAGCATTCATCAAATCCATGCGCGGCAGTGACCCGGATGCCGCGCTTTACTGGTTGGCATTTATGCTCAATGCCGGAGAGGATATCAGATTTATTGCCCGCCGTTTGGTGATATGCGCAAGTGAAGATGTGGGCTTGGCGGATTCCAACGCATTGCGGGTGGCATTGGCTGCTGCACAGGCTGCGGAAATGCTCGGCATGCCGGAGGCTCGCATTCCCTTGGCTCACGCAACGGTCTACATTGCTACAGCACCCAAAAGCAACTCCGCCTACATGGGTATCAATGCGGCACTCAAAGATGTGCAAGAGGGCAAGACGTTGGCCGTGCCTGACCACCTAGCCACCCCGACGCGCAAAAAATTAGCGCGTCTCCGTGGCGTATCGGAGGAAGATACCACTTACAAGTACGCTCACGACTTCGGGGAGGAGCATTTTGTCCCCCAAGCCTATCTCCCGGAGGGGCGCGTTTACTACCATCCTACCACCAACGGTTTGGAGCTACGCATCTCCGAGCGTCTCCAATATCTCCGCAACAAGCATTAAGGTAAACGGCGACCCCGAATGGAGACGCCGTATTTATGATACCTTCCGGCTTTAGAAAGAATAGCTTGCGCCTACGTTCAGGCTGTGGCTTGTTACATTCTGCATGAGCTCGAAGGAGTAGGAGGCGTTGAGGCTCCAGTCGTCGGAGAGACGATGGGCTGCTCCTACACTCAGGTTGATGCCCGCACGGCCGGGATTGGAGCCACGCAGACGCATACCGCCGAGGTCGGCGGTGGGGTTGTTGCGCACCATGTCGCCCACAAAGCTCAACTCACCGAATACCAGCGTGCTGTCGCTGCACTTGTGGGAAGCACCGATGCCGAGCTCACCACGCAGATTCTGTACGGAGCCGGTGCTCAGGCCGTTGCTCTCTCCGCTATCCGTGGCGAGGTATTGCAGCCCGCCGAATACGCTGAGCGTGGTCTTGTCGCTGATGGCGGTTGCCCAAGTCAGGCGGGCATCCAGCTGCAGGGCATCCTGCGCCCACTCGTAGGGAAGCCCAAGCAGATTCAGCTTACTTTCCGTGCGGGTGTGGGTGGCCATCCAGCTCAGTGTCAGGCTTTCCGTAAGCGTGTGATTGCCGTAAATGCCGATGTGCATGGAATCCTGATCCACGGGGAAGGCGGAGAAGGTGCTCACCTTGCCCCAACTGTTACCAATGGCAACGCCGAGCGTGGATTTTTCCGTCACGCGCCCCTCCACACCGAATGCAGCACCGCTGAGGGTGAAATCCGCGCCGTTGCGCTCTCCATCCGTGGAAATACGGCTGCTGCCACCCATGGTGGACAACCATGCTGCACCCCTGCCCTCAGCCAACAGCGTGGCATGCGCCCCACGGGCGGCAATTGTATCGCCGAACGCGCGGGAGGCATTCACTGTACCCCATGTACTCTGCACCAGCGTATCTGCAGCCTTGCGCAGCAGCGGATCCACCGCCGCAGCAGCCACGGGCTTCGGCGCCGTCAACAGTTCCTCTGCCGTTTCTTCCTCGGCAACATCAGCCACGGGCTCGGACTCGGGAGTAATTTCCTGAGCTTCGGCCTGAACATCCGCCACATACTCATTCCAGCCCTCAAAATCTACGACCACCAGCGTAATAGCCTTGCCCTTGGAGTCAAAAGAAAGGCTTGCCAAGTCCGAGGAAATACCGAATAGCTCATTCAAGTTGGAATCCAAGGTCAGATTGCCTCCCATGGTCTTGAAGGAGAAAATCTTAAACGCTTTTTTCTTATTGAAATCCTTTTCCGATACGCTGAAGCCCAAATCCAAGCTCACCGCGCCCTCCAAGGTGAGCGCACCGCCTACTTTCA